>NZ_JAMYTD010000006.1:0-258294 GCF_040322255.1 Mesorhizobium sp. M0166
CGAGTTCATCTGCAAGGCATGGGCTTCCCAGCCCGAGCGCTTCACTCTCAATCCGCTCCAGCAAATGCCGGGACTAAACATCTAGAACGGTTCGTCGTTTCACAAACGCTGAACCGCTCTAGCTTTTTTGTTTTGACGCATGTCGTTATCGCAAAACCGCTGCACACTTTTGCGCGACATGCATTAGGGCCGCGTGACCGGAAGCGGCACGCCGGGAAGATAGAGCGAAATCGGGCGGATTTCGTAGACCGCGGTCGGATTGACGCGGCGAAGATCGCGCGCAATGTCGATAGCGGCGTCACGGTTGGCGCAGTCGACGACATAGAGCCCCAGCAATTGTTCCTTGGTCTCGGCGAAGGGGCCGTCGATAATCATTCCGGTGCCTGGCCCGCGCAAGGTACAGGCGTCCTGTGTCGCGCCGAGCCGGGCCGCCGGCCCAAGGGTGCCTTGCCGGTAGAGCCGATCGTTGATCTGGAGAAGATCGGTCATCAGCGCCGCATCCTGCTCAGGCGTCAGTGCCGTAATCGCTTCTTCCTCGTGATAGGCAAGAATGGCATAGAACATCTGGCGTCTCCTTTCGTCCGTCGTGTACCTCGTCCTCACTTGGCCAGGAACGCCTCGATCCGCTCCAGCGCGCGCAGGATGTTCTCCTCGGAATTGGCGTAGGACAGCCTGACATAGCCTTCGCCGAGAATGCCGAAGTCGGGGCCGCCGATCAGCGCCACGCCGGCATCCTCGAGCAGCGCCGAGGCGAGCTTCTTGGCCTTCCAGCCGGTTTTGGAAATATTGGGGAAGGCATAGAAAGCACCTTTCGGCGTGATGCAGGAAATGCCGGGCAAGGCATTCAGCCCCTCGACCACGACCTTCCTGCGGCGGTCGAAGGCGCGCATCATCCTGTCGACGTCGTCCTGCGGGCCGTCGATGGCGGCTATGCCGGCATACTGGCTCGGCGCGTTGACGCAGGACCAGCAATTGACCGCCAGCTTGCGCACCTTGTCGTAGAGATGCGCGCCCTTGTCACCGTTCGGCCAGATCGACCAGCCCATGCGCCAGCCGGTCATCGCCCAGGTCTTCGACCAGCCGTTGAGCACGATCAGCCGATCACGGATTTCGGGGAAGGTGAGCAGCGAACAATGCGTCTCGCCGTCATAGGTCATCACGTCGTAGATCTCGTCGGAGAGGATGGCGACGTCCGGGTGTGCTTGCAGCCCTTGGACCAGCTTCTCGATCTCGGCGCGAGGCGTGACGCCGCCGGTCGGATTGGCGGGCGAGTTGAGGATCAGCAGCCTGGTCTTCGGGCTGATCAGCGCCAGTGTCTCCTCGGCGGAAAAGGCGAAGCCGTTCTCCTCGCGCATCGGCACCGGGATGGGGGCAGCGCCGGTGAACTCGATCATCGAGCGGTAGATCGGAAAGCCCGGATCGGGATAGAGAATTTCGGCGCCCGGCTCGCCGAACATCAGGATCGCCGCGAACATGGTCGGCTTGCCGCCGGGCAGGATCATCACCGCTTCCGGCGAGACTTCGACGCCGGTGGTGGCCAGTGTGCGGCGGACCACCGCTTCGCGCGTCGCCAGCAGGCCGTTGGCCGGCGTATAGCCGTGATGGCCGTCGCGCAGCGCCTTGATCGCGGCCTCGACGATGTGCTGCGGCGTCTTGAAGTCGGGCTGGCCGATGCCGAGATTGACGATATCGCGGCCCTGATGGGCAAGTGCCGTGGCACGCGCCAGCACCGCGAATGCATTTTCCTCGCCGAGGCGGTCGAAGGCCGAAATCGTGTGGAGCATTTTTCTTGTCCGTGTGGTTCTTTCAGCGAGCGTGCGTTTTTGTGAGCGTCCGCCCGCAAAAGTCAAACGGATTGGAGTTTTCGGTGTCGGAAAATCTCAAGAATTGGCAACCGCGCCCGCGGCCCGAACGCAAGGTGCTGGAAGGGCGCACTGTCAGGCTGGAGCCGCTCAAGGCCGAAAAGCACGGCGACGGCCTGTTCGAGGCCTCGTCGGTGGCCGATGCCGGCGATCGCTTCGCCTGGCTGTTCGACTACCCGCCCCAGACCCGCGCTGCCTTCCAGCCGTGGCTGGACAAGGCCGAAGCCAGCGATGACCCGCTGTTCTTTACCGTCATCGACAAGGCCAGCGGCAAGGTCGCCGGGCGCCAGACGCTGATGCGCATCGACGCCGCCTACGGTGTCATCGAGATCGGCAACATCTATTGGGGCCCGCTGATCTCGCGCAAGCCGGCGGCGACGGAAGCGCAGTTTCTGTTCATGAAGTACCTCTTCGACGAGCTTGGCTACCGCCGTTACGAATGGAAATGCAACAATCGCAACGAGCCGTCGAAGCGCGCGGCGGAACGTTTCGGCTTCAAGTTCGAGGGCATTTTCCGTCAGCATCTTGTGGTCAAGGGCGAAAACCGCGATACCGCGTGGTATTCGATCATCGACAAGGAATGGCCTGATCTGCGCAGAGCCTATGAGGCGTGGCTCGATCCGGCCAATTTCGACAGCGATGGCCAGCAGAGGCGGCGGCTCGAGGATTTTCGCGCTGAGTTCGGCGCCTGACCATGATCCCGAAAAGTGGACGCCGGTTTTCGGATAAGATCATGGTCAAACAAGAAGACAGAGCCTCCATCCCGATTCTGCCGGGATGGATCAGGCTTTAGCAGAGGCTCGTAGATGGCGCATACCCACGACCACGCTTCGCAAGGGCATGACGACAGCCATGGCGCAGGGCATGTGCACGGCTCGACCGACAAGAAGCGCGTGCTGATCGCTGCCTGCCTGACCGCCGGCTTCATGGTTGCGGAGACGCTGGGCGCCATCTTCACCGGCTCACTGGCGCTGCTGGCGGATGCCGGCCATATGCTTGCCGATTGCGTCGCGCTCGGCCTTGCCTGGTATGCCTTTCATCTTGCGAGCCGGCCGGCGACCGTGCGCCTCACCTATGGTTTCGGCCGGGTCAAGACGCTGGTCGCCTACACCAACGGCATCGCCATCTTCGCCATCGCGCTGTGGATCGTCTACGAGGCTTGGGGCCGCTTGCAAGCGCCGGCTCCGGTGCTCGGCGGGCCGATGCTGGTCGTGGCGATCGCCGGCCTGCTGGTCAATCTCGGCTCGTTCTACGTGCTGCATGGCGGCGACCGCGGCAGCCTGAATATGCGCGGTGCCATCCTGCACGTGCTCGGCGACCTGCTCGGCTCGGCGGCGGCGATCGTCGCGGCGCTGGTGATCCTGGCGACGGGCTGGACGCCAATCGACCCGATCCTGTCGATTCTGGTCTCGCTGCTGATCCTGTCCACGGCCTGGTCGCTGATGCGCGAGGCAGCGCACGTCCTGCTCGAGGGCGTGCCGGTAAGCCTCGACCGCGACCTGATCGCGAGGGACATCGAAGGCTCGGTCAAGGGCGTGCGTGAGGTGCATCACATGCATGTCTGGTCGCTCGATGGCTCCAGCAACATGGCGACGTTGCATGCCTGCCTCAATGACGGCGTCGATGCGCATATGGCGGTCAGCGCGATCAAGAAACGGCTTGCGGCGGAACATGGCATAGCCCATGCCACCGTCGAACCGGAATTCGGCCAATGTGCAGACAGCCATGAGCATGATGACGAGCACGATCATGCGCATGACACGGCACCGCACCGCGGCCATTATCACTGACTTCGGGAGTTCTGGGTATTGGCAACGATCGACATGAACTCCTGCCACCTTCGGACCACGTGATGGACCGCGACACCCGCAATGCGGCGATCGGCGCCGCCTGGGTTTTGCTGCTGTTCGGCATCGCGGCCTATTATCTTCCAACCGTGATGCTGGCCGTCGGCAAGGTCTCGACGGTGCTAGCCGGCGTCGTCGCCGCGATCTTCATGGTGGCAATCTTCGTCGTGTTCTGGCTGCGTAGCCGCAGCCAGCGCAAAAAAGGAAAATGACATGCGCATTCTGATTACCGGCGCGGCAGGCATGGTCGGCCGCAAGCTCATCGCCAGGCTGGCCAAGGACGGGACGCTCGGCGGCCGCAAGATCGCCGCGCTCGACCTTCACGACATCGTGCCGCCGCAGGCGCCCGCCCTCGACGGCGTCAGCATCAGCGTCCACACCGGCGACCTTGCCGCGCCGGGCGCGACGGCAGATCTGGTCGCGCCGCGGCCCGACGTGATCTTCCATCTCGCCGGCGTGGTCTCGGGTGAGGCGGAGGCCAATTTCGATCTCGGCTACCGCGTCAATCTCGACGGCACAAGGGCGCTGTTCGATGCCATCCGGCTGGCGGCATTTGCGCCGCGCCTCGTCTTCACCTCGTCGATCGCCGTGTTTGGCGCGCCGTTTCCCGACATCATTCCGGACGAGTTCCACCCGACGCCGCTGACCTCCTACGGCACGCAGAAGCTGATCGGCGAGGCGCTGCTTGCCGACTATACCAGGCGCGGCTTCTTCGACGGCATCGGCATCAGGCTGCCGACCATCTGCGTCAGGCCGGGAAAGCCGAACAAGGCGGCCTCAGGGTTCTTCTCCGGTATCATCCGCGAGCCGCTGAGCGGCCATGAAGCGATCCTGCCGGTGCCGCGCTCGGTCGTCCACACACACGCCAGCCCGCGTTCGGCGGTGAATTTCCTCATCCATGCGGCGCAGATCGACGGCGCCGCCGTCGGGCCGCGCCGCAACCTGACGATGCCGGGCGTCGCCGTCACTGTCGGCGAACAGATCGAAGCGCTGGAACGCGTCGCCGGCGCCAAGGCGGTGAAACTGATCCGCGAGGAGCCCGACGAGACGATCTGGGCGATCGTCAAGGGCTGGCCGACACGCTTCGAGGCGCGGCGCTCGAGGGAGCTTGGCTTTGCCGCCGAAACGAGCTTCGACGACATCATCCGCGTCCATATCGAGGACGAGTTGGGTGGCAAGATCCCTAGTTAAGCGCCCTGATCGGACGCAACGAGGTCAGGCGCCAGTCAGGCTGGCCGAAAGCAGCAGCAGTCCGAACAGGAAGACGAAGGCGGCGCCGCCGATCTCGACGAAGGAATGGATTCGATTGCCCATGCGGCCATCGCCGGCGAAATACACCGCCCAGTTCTTCGCGGTTACTGCAAGCGTCGCCAGGGCCGAGACGGTGATTGCGGTGCCGAGCGCCATAGCCAGCACCGACAGGATGCCGCCGAACCACAGGCCGTTGAGCAACGCAAAGCTCAGCACGATCAGCGCGCCGGAACAGGGGCGGATACCGACGGCAGCCACCGCCGACCAGGCCGTGCGCCAATCGAAGCGATCGCCGGAAAGCAGCGCCGGGTCGGGCGCATGCGAGTGCCCGCAGGTCTCGCAGATCTCGCCCGCCGCGTGGCTGTGGTGGTCGTGCGCAGCATGGGTATGATCGTGGGCGCCGTGATCGTGATGGTCATGCGCATGATCATGGTGGTCATGCGCATGAAGCGCGTGCGAATGTGCCGCATGGGCATGCGCGGAATGTGAATGGCCGGCATGTGAATGGCCGGCATGGGCAGCCGAGAGGCTGTAGCCGGGGCTTGCCCCGAACAGGCGCAGGATGGCCGGACCGGCCTTGCGCCACAGCAGCCAGGCGCCGAACAGAGTGACGAAGACATAGCTCATGATTTCGAGGAACCATGCGGCGTCGGTCATCGACACAGCAGTGCCGCGCAGCACGAAGTAGGCCACCAGCATCACCACGATCGCGGTCAGCGCCTGCAGCAGGGCCGAGACGAAGGACAACATGATGCCGCGCCGGAGCGCCACTTCATTGGCCACCATGTAGGACGAGATCACCGCCTTGCCGTGACCGGGGCCGGCGGCGTGGAAAATGCCATAGGCAAAGGACAGGCCGATGAGCAGCCACAACTTGCTGCCGTCCTGGCGCATCGCCTTCATCGCGCCGGCCAACGCATGATAGAATTCCTGCTGGCGCAGATTGATCCACATCAGGATGTGGGCGAACGGACCGGTGGCGGTTGGAGCCATGCCGTCATTGGTGCCGATGCCGAGTGAGCTCTGGGCGTGGGCGGAGCCGAGAAAGTGCGTCATCACAAAGGCGACGGCCAGAAGACCGACTGCCAAACGCAGGGGCGGTTTGCTCACTGGATCTATCCTTCCGGCTGACAGGTCAGTTCAAGCTTGGTGGCAAAGATCTTGCTCATGTCGGTGCCTGTCGGATCGTTGAAGAAGGCCTCGGTCAGGGTCTTCTGGTTCTGGGCGATCGCCTCGTCCGGGTTGGGGCGGACGACCTTGCTGGTGCAGGTCGTCGGCAAGCCATCGACCTGCAGATTGGCATCCTCGGTAAAATCGATCGCGGTGTAGAAGGTCGGGTCGTAGACGCCGATATCTATCTTGCCGCTCAGTTTGATCGGCACCTTCGGTTCAGATTCAAACAGGATGATCAACTGGTCATTGTCGAAATTGGCCATCAAATGCGGCGGCGGGGTCATTGCCACGTCCTTGCCGTCGACGGTGACGAGCTGGAAATAGTTGAATTCGGCAAGCGAGGCATGGACGGTGTCGGCGACATCCTTCAGCTCCTTGTCATCGAGTTTCAGGTCGGAATTCTTGTCGAACTCCATCATCACCGTGCTCGAAAACAAATCATCGAAGCGCCAGACATGGCGCAATGCCTTCACAGTTTGGTGATCCGGGCTAAGGACCACTTCGAGGCGGGCTTCAGCGAAGACGTGGGGATGCACCTCAGCCGGTCCGACGGCGGCAAACGTCGCGGTCAGGGCCGAAGCCAGCATGATTGCTTGCCGTTTCAGGTGCATTCTCGGTCGCGATTCAATCGGCTTCGGTAAATTGCCGACAGTTACCAGAAAGCGGGCGAAAATGGGACCGCAACGCGACTGAACGCTCATGTGTTGTCCAGCGTCTTGAACCACTGCACCAGGAAGTCGACGAAAACGCGAACTTTTGCAGGCAGATAGCGCCGGTGCGGATAGACGGCAAAAATGCCGCCGCCGGGCAGGATGCGGTCGTCCAGCACAGTCACCAGCTTGCCGTTTTCGATGTCGGGCGCGGCGATGAAATCCGGCAGGACGGAAAACCCCAATCCCGCGACGGCGGCCGCCCTTGCCGCCATCGGGCTGTTGACCTCGATCGGGCCGGAAACCGAAACGCTCACCGTATCGCCGCCGTCGCCCTTGAACGGCCAGTTGGTGAGCCAGCGGCCATTGGTATCGATGATGCAAGGCACGCGGGCAAGGTCTTGCGGCCTGACCGGCATGCCATGCTTGGCGATCAGTTCGGGAGACGCGCAAAGCCGTACCGAAAACGGGGCCAGGCGTCTGGCGATCAGCGAGGAACTTTCCAGCCGCGAAATGCGCACCGCGAGATCGAAACCCTCCTCGACCAGATCGACGAAACGGTCATCGAGATGGATGTCGAGCACGATGTCGGGATGCTGCTTGGCGAAATCGATCAGAGACTGGCCGATCGGCGCGTCGGCAAAGGTGCGCGGCGCGGACAGCTTGATCCTGCCGCGCACGTCGCCGGAGGATTCGCGCACCGCATCGGCAAGGCTATCGACCTCGCGCACGATCTCCGAGGCGCGGCGGTAATAGGTGTGGCCGGCCTCGGTCAGGGAAAACTGCCTGGTGGTGCGGTTGAGCAGCAGCGCGCCGAGCTCGTCCTCCAACTCGCGCACATATTTCGACAACAGCGCCTTCGAGCGGCCGATCTTGCGCGCCGCCGCCGAAAAGCCTTCGGCCTCGACCACGTCGATGAAGGCGCGCATGCGGGTCAGCGTATCCATGTCATGCGCCTCCTTGGTGGGCCGAAAGGATGCGGGCGGCCAGCGCAATCAGCTGCCGGTCGCTGTTCTTCGGGCCGAGCAGCGAAAGGCCGAACGGCGCCCCGCCGGTCTTGCCGAGCGGCAGCGTGATTTGCGGAAAACCGGACAGGCCGGAAAGGCATAGCAGTCTCAGCGCGCGCTCGCGATAGGTCTGCAAATCGTCGAATGACGCCGCCTTGAGCGGCGCGGCACCCGGAACGGTCGGAAGCACAAGAACGCCGTCCTCGCCAAGCAGGCCGGCAAGCTCGAGGCGAAACGAAACGCGACGTTCCGTTTCACGTTGCGCGGTTGCCGCGTCGACGGTCGCGCCGTGCTCGAAACGCTCCTTGACACCGGGTCCCAGCATGCGGTCGCCGCCGGCGATCCAGGCGCCGTGATTTTGCCAGGCTTCATAGCCCTGCAGCTTGCGGAAGCACCAATAGAGATCGTCGGTCGAATGAGACAGCGGGCCGACGCTGCGCGGCGCGCCCAGCACCGAAGCGACGCTGCGGAGCATGGCGCGATATTCGTCGGCCTCGTGCGGGCCAGGCACGAGGCCGTCCAGCGCAGCGAGGGCGACGGGGCGTCTCAGTTCGTGGGAATGCGGATCGTCGCCGAGCAGCACCGTGCCGACCTTTTCGTAGGTGACGATATCCTTGGCGAACCAGCCGAACGTGTCCAGCGAAGGCGCCAGCGGCATGGCTCCGTCGAGCGGGATGCGGCCATGCGTCGTCCTCAGGCCGACCAGGCCGCAGAAGCTTGCCGGCGCACGGATCGAGCCGCCGGTGTCGGAGCCGGTGGCGATATCGGCGAGCCCGCCGGCGACTGCCGCGGCAGAACCGGAGGACGAGCCGCCGGTGACGCGATCGGGTGCCGCCGGATTGACCGGCGACGGGAAATGCGCGTTCAATCCCAGCAGGGAAAACGCCAGCTCGTCGGTCTGCGTCTTGCCGACGAAACGCGCACCCGAATCAAGCAGCGCCTGGACGGCCGGCGCGGTCGCCATGGCCGGCGAAGCCTCCCGGTATTTCTGCGGATTGCCGCAACCGGTGCGGTAGCCGGCGACGTCGAAGATGTCCTTGACGGCAAGCCGCAAGCCGGCAAGCGGGCCGGATTTCGTATTGGCTACAGGGGTTTGATCAAGGTCGAGAAAAGCGTTCAGCGGGCCGCGAGTGCCTGTCATGCGTTCGATATCCGGATGTGCTTGCCGCAGCATTGTTCTTCTGGTTGCCGCAGCATTGTTCGATGCCACAAATTTTACAACCTGCCATACGATTTTTATTGATTGTGAAATCTTTCGATCTTATATCGCGCTTGCCCAAAGTCGCACGTGCCTGTGGGTGTCCGCCGATCCTCGAATGGTGAGGGCAATCGGTAAGGTAACTGGAGCCAACCCCTCCAGTCGGTTTAGCGGCCAACCGCCAACCGAGGACACCTTGAAGCAACGACGGTGCGGGCCTTTCTGGTGTTCTGCCGGTCGTCCAAAGACCGGGGTTACTGAAGAGGCACACCTTCATTGCCGGCAGTGCGGACGGGTCTCCCATCCAAGCCAAGGCAGACAAAGCGAACCGAGGCCGGGCAAGGCCAAGGTTCACCGCCGCGAGACGGCGCTTCATGGTTCCGGGGTCTCCACCGGCTGGTTCCATGGATTTCCGTCCCGCCTTTGTCCACCGCGTGTTCGCGAGGCCGAGAGCCCGCGTCCGCAAGCCTTTGTGCGCGCCGAAAGGCGCTGATGGAGAGACCCCGATGGCTACCCAGCGCATCCTTGACTTTCTCGCCACCCGACGTCCGAACGGCCCGTGCCTTGTCGTCGACCTCGATGTCGTGCGCGACAATTTCCGCGCCTTCGAGAAGGCACTTCCCGATTCCAAGATCTACTATGCGGTGAAAGCAAATCCGGCGCCGGAAATCCTGCGCCTGCTTGCTGCGATGGGCTCGTCCTTCGACACCGCTTCCGTTGCCGAAGTCGAGATGGCGATGGACGCCGGTGCGCCGGCGGACCGCATCTCCTTCGGCAACACCATCAAGAAGGAGCGCGACATCCAGCGCGCCTACCAGCTCGGCATCAAGCTGTTTGCGGTGGACTGCGTCGAGGAGGTCGAGAAGATCGCCCGCGTCGCTCCCGGCGCCCGCGTGTTCTGCCGCGTCCTGACCGACGGCGAGGGCGCCGAATGGCCGCTGTCGCGCAAGTTCGGCTGTGTGCCGGCGATGGCGGTCGATGTGCTGCGCCATGCCAAGGCGCTCGGCCTCGACGCCCATGGCGTGTCGTTCCATGTCGGCTCGCAGCAGACCGACCTGACCGCCTGGGACCGCGCGCTCGCCGACGCCAAAAAGGTGTTCGCGACGCTCGCCGACGAAGGCATCGTGCTGAAGATGGTCAATATGGGCGGCGGCTTCCCGACCCGCTATCTCAGGGATGTGCCGGTGGCGCAGGCCTACGGCCAGGCGATCTTCTCGGCGCTCAGGAAGCATTTCGGCAACGCCATCCCCGAGACGATCATCGAGCCGGGCCGCGGCATGGTTGGCAATGCCGGCGTCATCAAGTCGGAGGTCGTGCTGATCTCGAAGAAGGCCGACAACGACAATGTGCGCTGGGTGTTCCTCGACATCGGCAAGTTCGGCGGTCTCGCCGAGACCATGGACGAGGCGATCCGCTATCCGATCGTCACCGCGCATGACGGCACCGAGACCGCGCCTTGCGTGCTCGCCGGCCCGACCTGCGATTCGGCCGACGTGATGTACGAAAAGACGCCGTACCCGCTGCCCCTTTCGCTGACCATCGGCGACGAGGTGCTGATCGAGGGCACCGGCGCCTACACGACGACCTACGCCTCGGTCGCCTTCAACGGCTTCGAACCTCTCCGATCCTACGTGATCTGACGGTTCGAAAGAACCGATCAGATCATCCCGAGGTGGGCGCCTGTCGCCCACCCGGGCTCGCCTGTGGAACAATCCGCTCGTGAAGGATCGCGGAAATGGACGTTTTGGATTTCATTGTTGAAGGCGCCGCGGGAATCTCCCCTTCGAAGGGGGAGATTACCGGCGCTTTTGTCATCACCGCCGAAACCGCCGCCGACGTTGGCGCGCGCGAGGCTTTGCTCGATCGCGCCATGGGGCCGAAGCGCCGGAAGAAGTCGTCGGAAAAGCTGCGGCGCGGCCGCCGGCCTTCGGAGGGATTGGCCTTTGTCGCGCGCGATGCGTCGGGCACTGTTGCCGGCACCGTGCGGCTGTGGGACGTGGTGCTGGGCGAAGGCGGCAAGGCAGCGCTGCTGCTCGGCCCGCTTGCGGTCGACCCGGCGCTGAAAAATGCCGGCATCGGCTCGGCGCTGATGCGCCAAGCGGTCACTGAGGCCGAGCGGCTTGGCCATGCGGCGATCCTGCTGGTCGGCGACGCCCCCTATTACGAGCGCTTCGGGTTTTCGGCCGCAAAGACCGGCTCGCTGGCTATGCCGGGGCCTTACGAGCGGCACCGCCTGCTGGCGCGGGAACTGGTTGTCGGCGCGCTCGACGGCGCGCAAGGCACGCTGAAGGCGGCCGGGCGCAAACTGAAGGCGCAGAGACTGCCGCTCGCTGCCTGATGGTTCGAAACAAGCCGCCGATCGCGGCGGCTTGTTTCGCCTTAACTGGATCAGCCGATCAACTGGCTGAGCGCCATGGCGACTGTCATGTCGCCTTCGACCTTTATCTTGCCGGACATGAAGGCCATGGTCGGGTTGAGATCGCCTGATATCAGCGAGTCCAAATCGTCGAGTGACAGCTTTATCGTGCAATCGGCCGGCGCATCGGTGGTCGAGACATCGGCGCCGTCGATGACGATGACGCCGTCGCTGCCGGTGTCGAATTTCACGGAGCGATCGAACCCGGCGCTCGCCACGCGCGACCTGATGTTGTCGGCAATCTCCTGAACGCTCATGGCGGTTCTCCTCGTCTGGTTGCGTTTGTCGCGCCTCGACGCTTCGACCTGGGGCGCTTCGACCTGGCCGAAGCCGCTTGCCTGGTTTTACAGCCACGGCCGCCGGCGCATATAGCTTCGGGTTGACGTTTACGTCAACGCAGTTCCCCGAGCCGAACATGGGCTTTATCGCCGCAGCATCACGCGGGCATGACAGCTCGGCGGCCGGCATGTTGCCATGCGGTGCCGCCGGGCGTATCAGGCACCCACGAATATCGGCGAGCCGCCCCGGTGCTTTCCAGAAACGAACCGCCCAGAAACGAACCGCCCAGAAACGGACCGCAAGTCTATGCCCGCCGGTTGCGCGCGGTGCTGATCCGATCGATCCCGCTGCTCGAGGCGCGCGGCATCGCCGTCGTCATTCTGGCGGCTTTGGTCGGGGTGATGGCGGGTGCGCTGGTCACCGGCATGAGCGGACTGGTGCAGGTCCTGCATGGGCTTATGTTCGGCGTTCAGCCCGGCGGTCGGCTTTCAGCGATGTTTTCGCTGCAAAGGCCGGAGCAGGCGCTGATACCGGCGATCGGCGGCATCCTGCTCGGGCTGACGGTGATCTGGCTGAGAAAGCGGAAGTTCCGCACGTCGGTCGATCCGATCGAAGCCAACGCGCTTTATGGCGGCCGCATGTCGCTGACCGACACCTTCATCATCGCCGGGCAGACGATGATCTCGAGCGGCTTCGGCGCTTCGGTCGGGCTCGAGGCCGGTTATACGCAGGTGGGTTCGGGCCTGGCGTCGCGGCTGGCGCGCTTGTTCGGGCTGCGCCGCAACGATGTCCGCATCCTGGTCGGCTGCGGTGCCGCCGGCGCGATCGCCGCCGCCTTCGACGCGCCGCTGACCGGCGCCTTCTACGGTTTCGAGCTGGTCATCGGCATCTACTCGGTCGCCAATGTCGCGCCGGTTATGGCCGCCGCGATCTCGGCCTCGCTGACCGCCGAGGTGTTCGGCGGCGTGCCGTTTCCGCTGGAACTCGCCGGCCTGCCGGCGCTGACGGTCAGCCAGTATTTGCCTTTCATGCTGCTCGGGCTTCTGGGCGGCGGTGCTTCCATCGCCATCATGCATCTGGTGAGCCTGATCGAGCGCGTCTTTGCCCGGCTGTCGATCGACGCCTCGCTGCGCCCAGCCATCGGCGGTGTAATGGTCGGGCTGCTGGGGCTGGTCACGCCGCAGGTCCTGTCCAGCGGCCACGGCGCGCTGCACCGCGAATTCGCGATGAATTACGGGCTGGCCGTAGTGGCCAGCGTCTTCGTGCTGAAGCTGGCGGCCTCGGCGATCTCGCTCGGCTCCGGCTTCCGCGGCGGCCTGTTCTTTGCCTCGCTGTTCCTCGGCGCACTGCTCGGCAAAATGTTTGCCGGCGCGATGGCGTTCGTCTCGCCGGCGACCGGCATCGACCCGGCCGTCGCCGCCGTCGTCGGCATGACCTCGCTCGCCGTCGGCGTCGTCGGCGGCCCGTTGACGATGACCTTCCTGGCGCTGGAATCGACCCGCGACCTGACGCTGACCGGCGTGGTGCTGGCCGCCTCGCTGATGGCGGCGATCCTGGTGCGCGAAACGTTTGGCTATTCCTTCTCGACATGGCGCTTTCACTTGCGCGGCGAAACCATCCGCAGCGCGCATGATGTCGGCTGGATGCGCAGCCTGACTGTCGGCTCGATGATGCGAAAGGATGTCCGCACCATCGACGCCTCGACGACGCTTGCGGAATTCCGCAAGCAGGTGCCGCTCGGTGCCTCGCAGCGCGTCATCGCGGTCGACGCCGACCTGCATTATGTCGGCGTGCTGATCGTCGCCGAATTGCACAGCCATTTGTCGGATGACGAGATGCCGGTTAAGTCCTTCGCCAAATTCAGGGATGCGGTGCTGGTGCCGAGCATGAACGTGCAGTCGGCGGCCGAGACCTTCCAGCGCGCCGGCGCCGAGGAATTGGCGGTGGTCGAGGATTTCACCGACCGCAAGGTGGTCGGTTTGCTGACCGAAGGCCATCTGATGCGGCGCTATGCCGAAGAACTCGACAAGGCGCGGCGCGATCTGTCGGGCGAGGGGTAGCCGCGTCCTGTGCCGATAGCGATGCGAGACACATGTCGGCTGCTGCGTAAGGAGGGCTACGTCAACGGCCCGCCAATCGCCGGCTCCGAAATCCGATTGCGCGAGCCGTCTTCTTCCTTGTGGGAGAGTGTCTTGAAGAAAAGAGCGTCGGGAACCGCCTTGATTACTTTTGCGATCACGGCGGTCGCGAGCACGGCAAACGCCAGGCGACCGAGAAGCACGCTCGTAACATCGGCGCCAAGTGCGACAACGACCAACGTATCCTCAACGAGGCTATGGGCAAAACCCATGAACACGCAGGCGAGGAATATCTGGCGCGGCTCCGCGCTAGGCGTGCGCGCCTCACGGATCAGCAGTCCTGCGCCATAGGAAATCCCGAGAAACAGGCCGACAGCCGCGAAAGGTACCGTCTGCCTTTCGATGCCGGCGAGCCGAAAGAGCGGTGCAAGCCCTCTGTTCATCCACTCCAAAATGCCCGACATCCTGAGAAGCTCGATCACCCAGCTCAGCGCAAGCAGAACGACGAGCATGATGCCCAGAGTTTTGAACGTACCCAGGAGAAAGCCGCCCCAGCCGGTGCTTTCATTCGCCGGCATCCACGCCGGCTTCACCGGTCCTGACAGCCATCCGGTCACGGCGAGTATCTGATGCAGAAGGACAGCAAAGACCAAACCCCCGCCAATACGAAGCGCCGCGGTGACCAGGAAGCTCGGCCCGGCCTTCTGGATGATGCGTTGCTCGATCGGAATGGCATGTGCAAACAGCAAGAGAGCCGAAAGAACCGTCATGTCGGCAGTGCTGAGCGCCGAAACCGGAACCAAGGTGAATACGATCACAAGCGCGCCCCAGATCCCGACCAGCAATCCCGTCAGCCAGGCAAAGGCGAGTTCAGGTGGCAACCCCACCTGCAACATGAGCGGGGAGAAGAACGGTGAAATCGCCTGGATGACGCCAAGGTCCTGCAGGAGCCGCGTGGCTATCGCAACCGGAACGATCACGCGAACCAGTTCCCAATAGATTTCAAGCGTTTCCAATGTCTTGCGATAGAAGGCGGCGCAAATTGCCATCATGCTGCTCCATCATCCCTGGAGCCATCTGCGTAACCTGAGACGCTTCGCATTTGTGGTCAAAGTTTGCGATTCCGTGCAATAAAATTGCAATACAGCGAGGATGAGTGCGACCGATATGGACAAGATCGACAGAAGGCTTCTTAACCTGCTCCAGGATGATGCGTCACGAACGAACGCCAAACTGGCGGGGTTAGTCGGGCTTTCCCCTTCGAGCTGCCTGCGCCGCATACGACGACTGAAGAAAAGCGGCGTCATCAGCCGCGTTGTCGCGCTTCTCGCACCGGCAAAGGCTGGCCGGGGCTTGAAGGCGATCGTCACCGTCGAACTGGAGCGTCATGGCGAGCAGTATATGCGGGACTTTCTCGAGTTGGCCGCTCAGGAACCGGCCGTCACTCAGGCCTACAGCGTGAGCGGCGAAACCGACGCCGTCCTCATGCTCCGCCTGACGGATATCGAAGAGTTCGATGCGCTATGCGAGCGACTGTTCCGAGACCAAAGCAACGTCGCGCGATACCAAACGATGTTCGTGATCCGAACGGCCAAAGAAGTGACCGCAATTCCACTGTAGTGTTCGGGTTGCGATAGACTTGCTAGTCCGTGAATTCGTAAACGAGCATTGCCAGTTCTGTAACACGGCTGTTCTTCTCGCATCGCGGAGGGTCGCAAAGATGCCGGCTGCTGGGCTGGCACTATCTCTGGGCCAGCAAAAAGCAGCAGATGCCCGTCCGGGTCCTTGACGATGAAATCTCGCGCGCCCCACGGCTCGCTGTTGAGGGGCTGCAAGAAGGGCACGCCGGCGGCTTGAAACTCGAGAAAAAGCTGCTTGATTTCTTCCGCCGTAGCGACGGTGAGCGAGGCGGAGAGTAGTTGCTCGCGTTCTCGTAGCCCCGGATCGATCACAGCACCGCCAAAGTGGTCCCGGCTAATAAGGGCTATGTCTTGACTCAAACTCTGCCAAAGACAACGTTCGGCAGGTCGATACGCAATCGGTGGTGCTGTCGTTCGACTCGCTGCTGGTGCCGAACGTGTAATCGGCGGCCGAGACCTTCCAGCGCGCCGGCGCCGAGGAATTGGCGGTGGTCGAGGATTTCACCGACCGCAAGGTGGTCGGTTTGCTGACCGAAGGCCATCTGATGCAGCGCTATGCCGAAGAACTCGACAAGGCGCGGCGCGATCTGTCGGGCGGGGGAGAGCCAACGTCTGGATACGAGCCGACGTTGACCTTCGCAGACCGAATCCTGAGTGGCTGCTTGCGCCTCATATCGGCCGCTCAGCATCCCCTCGCCATTGCCTGAAAGCGGACGTTGTCGACAGCGAAGTTCCGTTCGAGGGTACGCACTCGGTCTCAACTAATCGGGCGACTGCTGCCAGTTGAATTGCCTTGGCCCGTTCCATTTGCCGCTGGCCGCCAGGTCCAGCAGAGTTCCACGGCATAGGGCCTCGACCGTCAGCGATTCAGCTGGCAAGTATCATTCTGTCATTTTGCGGCATCAAGCTCGGCGGAAAAGAGCTAGTTCGGCTGATGCGTGTCTTCTGCGGTGTGCGACCATACGCCTCTCGGTATACCTTCGAAAAATGCGATGCCGATACAAATCCGCACGCGACAGCGATATCGACAATCGGCAGTTTCGTCTGAACAATGAGCCCATCGGCATGCTCAAGTCTCAAATTCATGTAGTACCTAGCCGGCGAACAGCTGAACTCATTTCGGAACAACCGCTCAAGCTGCCGACGCGAGAGACGAGTAGCGGCAGCCAAAGTGCCCATTGCAATCGGATCTGCGAGATTTTCTTCCATCC
Source organism: Mesorhizobium sp. M0166 (assembly GCF_040322255.1). Classification (NCBI taxonomy): domain Bacteria; kingdom Pseudomonadati; phylum Pseudomonadota; class Alphaproteobacteria; order Hyphomicrobiales; family Phyllobacteriaceae; genus Mesorhizobium; species Mesorhizobium sp. M0166. The sequence goes on from NZ_JAMYTD010000006.1 coordinate 16,613, forward strand.
TCCGAACAACATGCAGTACCACCTCGTTACATGGCCCTAGCCGTTTTGACAGAGGCAACCTCTGCCGAGCTGTTGCCCCCCGAATCTGGTCGGCGACGAGATGTTGACATACCCGCGCAAACACATCCTCCCCGAAGTCTCGGCCGATGATGCAGGCCATCATGTCTATCGAAGAGGCGCCTCCCGCCGAGGTGTAAATGTCTCCATCGATCTCGTAGATACCCAGACTGACGTTAACCCAAGTGTTATGTTCAACGAACGCGGGAAAATTCCGCCAATGAATGACGCATCTGCGGCCTTCAAGCAGGCCTGCCGTTGTTAGCACCTGAGCGCCGGAGGATAGCGCAGCGAGAACAACGCCGCGATGACTGCATTCTCGCAGCCACGCATCCACTGCACGATCGCGATACCTGTCAACATTAGGACCTGAGCAGACAATCACTTTGTCTGGACGCTTGCCGCCAACCAGGTAGGATCTCGCGATAAATCGAATTGACCGTCTGAATATCCAGACCGCAGCTTGCCCTGACGTCACTCCCGTCTGCAGAGAGAAGCCTCCAGCTGTAAGCCTCGTAGCCCAACACCAGGTTCGTAAGGCGGAACACCTCAAGCGCGCCTCCGAACGACAGAATATCGAACTCCGGTACCAGATAAAAAACTACATCTCGGGGTACGATGTTTAAGTTGGCCACAGTTTCCCCTGGCATTTAGGTCAGTTGGCCTTTGTCTAAGCTCGACATCGATGTCGGCAGCATCCGGTGTCCGTTGCGGCGGCAACAGGACTAGCTCGTCGACCGATCGATGAGCTGGAGCCGGACGGCCAACTTGGAAGGGACGCATACTGCGTGGCTATTGGAGCATGTCGGCGAGTTCGAGCAGGTTCTTCGCTTTGTAGTCCCAGCCGTCCTGTGCCTTCTGGTTACCTACCTTGGATGGGTCTTCAGCATTGGCGCGAACGATGTAGGCGGTCTTCAATCCGCAACGACGGGCCGCTTCCAGGTCGTAGTCATGCGCCGCCACCAGCATGGCATTCTCCGGCTGGACCTCGAGCAACTCGCAGGCCCGCAGGTAGACCTGCGGCATGGGCTTATAAGCCTGAGACATATCGGCGCCGACGATAAAATCCCACGGCAGATTGTTGAATTTCGACAGGTTCACCAGAAGGCGGGCGTGTCCATCGGACAGCGGAGCGACGATAAAACGTGACTTCAAGCGAGAGAGACCATCGCCCAGGTCCGGCCAGGCCTTCAGGCGGTGCCAAGACAGATTGAGGTCTTCAAGTTCCTCCGGTGGCAACGATGCAGAGGACAAGCCGAATTCCTCGAGGCTGGCAACGAGATTTTCTCTGTTTACCTGATCGAGGGAAACGAATGATCGCTTACCTGCCCGGATCGGGTCGACCGAAGCGTCGTAGCGTCCTACCCACGCGTCGGCAAAACGAGCAGGGTCTATGCGGCCAAGGTTGTGGCGTTTCAGAAACTCTCCGACCTCGGCCGTGATGCTGCAACGCCAGTCGACCGTCGTCCCCAGGACGTCAAAGAACAGAACTTCAATATTACGCACGTTTTCTCCTTTTGCCCTGAATTTAGGATTAGTCGCGATATGAGGAGTCGGTTTTGTCCAACTGCCGCTTCAGATAGTCGAAGTGTGCGAATGCCTGGTCATTGTAGGGAAGCCAGCCATCGGCTGTCTTCTGGGCGAGGTCTTCGGACATGACATTCAGAGGCTCGCCAGTTGAATATGCGAGCACAAGGATCTTGGCCGCGCGCTCTACGAAATAGAGGTCTTCAAAAGCCTCGGCGACTGTTCGGCCCGTGACGGTGACACCATGGTTGCCCATGATGATGACGCTCTTGTTGCCGAAAGCCGCCGCCAAGCGCTGCCCTTCGGCGGCATCGTCAGCAATACCGCCGAAGCCGAGATCAAAGCCGAGCTTGCCAAAGAAACGGGCCGTGTTCTGGTCGACAGGCTTCATGTCAGGATCTTTCAGGCTGGCTAGCGCCGTCGTATACGGCGGATGGCAATGCAGCATAACCCTGACTTCCGGGCGCGCGCCGTGCACGGAACCGTGGATTGTCCACGCGGAAGGATCTGGAGCGTCAGGCCGAGTCATCACCTCGCTGTCGCCAGCGTTAAGAACCAAGAGATCGCTCGCCCGAATCTCCCCGAAGTGCCGCCAGCGTGGGTTCATGAGAAATTTCTTCCCGTCAGCGGAAAGTGCGGCACTGAAATGATTTCCCACCGATTCATGCCAATCGAACTGAGCTGCCAGACGAAAAGCTGCAGCAAGATCGACCCGGAGCGACTGTGTCTCTTCCGCAGTCAGTTCGGAGGGATGGGGATGGGCGTTCATGAACTCGCTCTGGTTAAGGTGTGCTTATATTGTGACGGTGGATCGGCCCTCGCTAGTTGCGATAATTGCGTTATTTGATTAGGTTTGGAAGATCTGAAAGTCTAATCTGACATAAGCAAGGGATTATGATATTGCGTCGACATCTCCCTCCCCTCCGGCTTCTGACAGCCTTTGAAACCGTGGTTCGTGCCGGCGGTGTCCAGAGCGCGGCGGCGGAGTTGAATGTCACGCAACCCGCCGTCAGCCAAGCACTTCGGAATCTCGAGGACCACATCGGCACGAAGCTGCTCGATCGACGGATGCGTCCTTCTGTGTTGACAGACGCAGGCCGGGTTCTGCTTCACGCAGTTTCGGACGGAATGGACCGGATCGAGAGCGCAATCGGAAAAATTAGAGCATTAGAGCGAAGCGAGCAGAACGTCGTTACGATCGCTTGCACCGTCTGTACTGGCACATATTGGCTAATGCCACGTTTGGCGACGTTCTACACTCGACACCCCGACATTGTTGTACGGGTTGTACCAACATCCGGCAGCCCGCAGTTTACGCCCGAAGCCGACCTGGTGATTCGCTATGGGGCGGGCGACTGGCTTGATGGCAAATGCGAACCGCTGTTCGATGAGCGCTTGATCCCAGTCTGTAGCCCGAAGGCCGTTGAACGGCTCGGCTCTGGCAATTTCGCGCGAGCTACCCTCCTCCACGTTAACGCCGACGAGGAATTTTCGCCCGGCTGGGACGAATATTTCGATGCGGTCGGTCTACCGCATGACCGGGAAGGAGATCTCTCATTTGACAACCACGTTCAGGCAACTCAGGCTGCGCTAGCAGGGATGGGAGTGATGCTCGGATGGATTGCGAACACCGGTGACCTTGTCCGGGAAGAGCGGTTGGTGATCTTCCGTAATCAGTCCATCATTCCCGGTGGCGCCTACTACTTAATGAGCCCGTTGCAGAGCCCGAGCAAGCCCGCGTCTGAAGTATTGGCGTCTCACCTGCGGACTTGCGTGGCCGCCTCGCAAATACGGTCATGAGCTGAATGGCCGCTTTTGCCAACTAGATGCTCGAAAGCCGCCAATCTGCTTACGGCCCCAAGGCTGACTGTCAGCAACGGGCCGCCAAATCGACCGTTCACCTACGAACCCTTGCCGCGTGAAAGCCGACATCCCTGTTGAGGACGTTAGGCGTTCCGGAACTACGGCAAGAGATCCGTCACAGCGCGCCCACTTCCGTCCATTGCCATAGGGAAGCTGGCATGTTCGTGGATGATTTTCCAAGAACCGGCGATGCGCCTTAGCACGATGGTTCGCCGGCTCCAGGAGTCGACCTTTGTGCCATCGGTCTTAATGCCAGTCATGCGCGACAGCCCGAAGGCCACTGCAAGATCGCCGTCGATCATGAGCTGCGGGTCAGCAATGTGAACGGTGACGCCGTTGCGCCAAGTTGCAAACCAAGCATTTATCCCTTCGATGTCGCGTGCCTGTTCGCCTCGATAGGCAAGCGGCGGCGGCAGATCGAAAACCACGACATCCGGGTCCATGGCATCGACGTTGGCGCGGGCGTCCCCCTTGGCAGTTGCGTCTTCCTGGCCCCGGATGACAGACAAGACTTCCTTTTCAGACATATCGTTGCTCCTTCATTTTCTGGAACGACGCGGCCGGGGCGATCAATCCGACATCGTCACCATTCGTAACGAATATGGCCGGTCCTAGCTTTCCGCTTTCGGCGGACTGAAGCAACGCAGCATTTTCCACTTTGAGGCGAAATAATTCTCAACTATGGTTCGCCAGGCTTTAGGCATGGGGGGATATTGCCGATGGTTTTGTCACGCAGGGGTGTCGTGCTTGGCGGCCTGGCGCTGGTCGCGGTGGGTGCAACCAGCAATATTGCTCAAGCCGCGGCGGCAAAATCCTTTTTCGCCGGTACCGCCAGCGACAACAATTTTGTCTATCGCAAGACCAACTTCGCCAAGATCGACAAGAGATGGCATCGCCAGATCGTCAAGTATTTCAGCAGCGAGCCGGTCGGCACCGTCGTGGTCGATACCCGCCACCACTTCCTCTACGTCATCATGGAAAACAAGACCGCCATCCGCTACGGCGTCGGCGTCGGCAAGGACGGCTTCAAATGGTACGGCCGCGCGACGATCGACCGCCGCGCGCTCTGGCCGGAATGGGTCCCGCCCCCCGAAATGCGTAAGCGCAGGCCGGACCTACCACCCATGATCGCAGGCGGCGCGTCCAACAATCCGCTCGGGCCGCGCGCGCTCTATCTGCACCGCGACGGCGCCGACACCGGCTACCGCCTGCATGGCACGCTGGAGCCATGGAGCATCGGCACCGACGCTTCCAGCGGCTGCATCCGCATGTTTCCGGAAGACATCATCGACCTCTACCAGCGCTGCCCGATCGGCACCGCGGTGCAGGTCCTGCCGCACATCGCCGACCAGGCGCCCGCTTCCACCACTGTCGAATGATTGGCGCCTCATGAACCGCATGATTGAAAACACGCGCCGGCTACTCGCCGCCGGCCTGCTGGTGTTGGTCGCATCCTGCTCGACCAGCAACACGCTGGCCCCTTCCACGCCCGACGTCACCAACACCGAGGTTGCCGGCTTCCAGAACGTGCAGCCGGGCAGCGAGGAGGATTTTATCCTCAATGTCGGCCGCCGCACCTATTTCACGCAAGGTTCGGCCGCGCTCGATTCTGTCGCCAAGGCCACCCTCGACACCCAGATCGCCTGGTTAGCAAAGCATCCGCGCTGGCTGCTCAAGCTGCAGGGTTTCGCCGACGATCCCGGCGCAAGTGAAACGGCGCTGTCGCAGCAGCGCGCCGATGCGGTGATGGACTATCTCGCCGCCGGCGGCATAGACCGCAACCGCATGTGGGCCAAGGGCTACGGCAAGGACAGGCTCGTCCGCGAGTGCCCCGACACCGCCTGCAGGTCGCAGAACCGCCGCGTTGTGTCTAATTTGCGCGATGTGAGGGACGAGCCGTAGGGGGCTGCTGTTTTGCCTGTCACCAAATCAGTGTCTCACACCCGACGGCGGCATGGCTGCTTTGCGCCTCATCTCGGACATTGAGACCAGCGTCGCTGGGCGCTCAGAACGGACCCTCGCTATCCAGAAGCGGAACTCGATGGACCAGCAAGCCGACGAGCAAGCGCGCCGAGCCGCAGACGCGCTCGGCCGAAATGCCTAGCACCTGGTCAGATCGGTTGGGTGCTAGCCAGTTTCTTGGCCATCGCCAGGGAGGGCGGCGTCGACCAGGTGACGGTGCGCGAGGCCGGCAAAACGGCCGGGGTGTCGGGAGTGCCGTTCCGGCATTTTCCGACCAAGACCACCCTGATGACCGCCGCGATAGGCATCGAAGGAGAGCATTATGGTGAACGAAGACGCCGCCAGTCCAAGGCCGCTTTCGGAAATTGCCAGTTATCACGCGCATATCTACTATGATGGGCCGGCCGAGCGGCAGCATGCCGAATGGCTGCGCCTGCGCATCGGCGAGCGTTTCCGCGTGCGCCTGGGCAACTGGCGCGACGAGCCGGTCGGCCCGCACGAGCAGGCCATGCACCAGGTCTCCTTCGCCACCGGGGTTTTCGCTACCCTCGTTCCGTGGCTGATGCTCAACCATGGCGGCCTGAGCATCCTCATCCACCCCAACACCACCAACCCCAAGCGCGACCATCTGGTCGACCCGATCTGGATCGGGCGGGCGTTGGGGGTGCATGGGGAGGTGCTTGGCGAGGACGATGAAGCGGAGGAGGCGCTGGAGGTGAATACGGAGCCGACGCTGGGGGCTTAGGGGGCAATCGCGTAGCCGGCAGCGGCCGGAGTGGGGGAGCGCATATGCGATTGTCTGGGCGGGCGAATGAGCGCGGTAACTTGAGGTCGGTGTCTGCTTGACGAAAATCGGTGCGCCTGTGAGAGCAAGAGCTCCTTTGGCGAGACAAGCAAGCGGTGGGCAAACGGTGAGGCGCGTTCTTCGAATACTGGCCGCGCTGACCATGGCGTTCGGGGTGAGCGGCTGCACCAGCATCTCCTACTACGCGCAGTCGCTGGAAGGTCATGTACAGATCATGGCGGCGCGCAAAAATGTTGGAAAACTGATCCGCGACCCTTCGACGCCTCAGGCATTGCGCAGCAAGCTGACGTCGGCGAGCGCCATAAGACGGTTTGCGACAGATGAACTGTCACTGCCCGACAACAGCAGCTATCGCAGCTATGTCGACATTCACCGGGACGCTGTGACATGGGCCGTTTTTGCCGCGCCGCAATTCTCCCTCACGCCGCGCACATGGTGCTTTCCGGTTTTCGGCTGTGTTCCCTACCGGGGTTACTTTTCCCGGAAATCCGCGACGCAAAGCGCTGTCGAGCTTCAGAGACAGGGGCTGGACGTCTTTGTCACCGGCATCACCGCCTATTCCACACTGGGCTGGTCCAGCGACCCGCTGCTCAGCACCATGCTCCGTCAGGACGACACCTATCTCGCCAGCCTGATCTTCCATGAATTGGCGCATCAGCGCCTCTATGTGACTGGCGATTCCGCATTCAACGAGGCTTTCGCGGTTGCCGTCGAAACCACCGGCACAAGGAAATGGCTCCGCGCCGCCGGCGATCGGGCCGGGTTGCGCCGCTACGAAGCCGCCCGCAAGCGCAGTGCCGATTTTCTCGGGCTGGTGGCGAAGGCGCGCGAAGAGCTGGCCCAGGTCTATGGAAGTCCCCGTACCCCGCGGCAGATGGCTGCCGCCAAGGCGGCCACGATCAACAGGCTGCGGATGCGCTACCGGCACATGCGCGACAAAGGCTGGGCCGGATACCGGGGCTATGACGCCTGGTTCGATGCGCCGATTAACAACGCCAAGCTTGCCGCGACTTCCGTCTACGGCGAGCAGGTTCCGGCATTTCTTCACCTGTTCGACCTGTGTTCCGGCGACTATCCAAGGTTCTACGCGTCTGTTCGAAGGATTGCGGACAAACCGTCCCGCGCCGAAGCGCTGAAGGCTATGGAGAGCTGTGATTGAGGTGAACAGGCATGGGGGCTGAGCATCTACCACCGCGACCATCTAGTCGACCCGATCTGGATCGGGCGGGCGTTGGGGTGCATGGCGAGGTGCTGGGTGAGGAGGATGAGGCGGAAGAGGCGCTGGAGGTGAATACCGAGCCGACGATGGGGGCTTAGGGGATGCCGATCCTGCAAGCTTTGTCGGTCCATCGCCGCTTGTATTAACAAACGAGGCCCGATGCCTTTGTTAATCAAGCTTCAGACGCTCCCATTCGGTAATTATTGAAATGTAATTTTCTTGAAACACTCTCCCTTCATCTCCCCTAAGTGGAGTTATTTGCGGCGAGAAGAAGGTTCGACGAAGGATGTCGATAATGCGCACGTCATTTGGATCATATTCGGTCAACGCCTGCTGCATTGCCCACAAGCCTAACCTACCACCTTCTTCAGGCAGGGGGGGATCCTCGCTGAAGTAAGGATACACGATACGTGTATACTCACCTCTCACCCGGGCATGCAGGGCGTCATGTATACGAACGACGCCTCCTATATCTCCAAATCGCAAGTTTCCGTGGACGCTTTTCGGCACTATGTGGACCGGCTCGTTTGACCAACGCAGCTTCGCACTAAGTAAATCGACTACTCCGTCTTTTAGAAGAGGGTATAATCGCTTGAAATTCTTGTTTGATTTTATTCGACCGTTGGTCATCTCCGAAAGATCCGCGTCACCCGCAATGTGCTTTTTCACATCGGACCAAAAAGGCAGGTAGAAATCGCCACCTTGGCTTCTGCTGCCGCCTTTCTCTTTTTTCCGGTCAGTTGAATGTCCTTTTTCAAAATTGAGCGGCGCAGCGGCTGCTGCGCATAGAACAATTGCAGAATTTTACGGAGTGGGATGTCTAGCACTGACATGCATACCTCACGATAATGGAAAATGAAAAAATGGCTTTCGCACCATTTCTATGTCAATATAAATTATTATTTTCCCACTAATCTGTCGACTTTAGAAATGGCTTAACTCGCTTTCTATCCAGCGACCCAGCCAAAGCTCCTTCGCGACGAATAGTTCCCCGCCCTCGTTCCATGGCGATGTTGAACCACGGCGACCTAAGGTATCCTCATCCACCCCAACACCACCACCCCCAGGCGTGACCATCTGGTCGACCCGATCTGGATCGGGCGGGCACTGGGGGTGCCTGGGGCGGTGCTTGGCGAGGACATGAGGCGGAAAAAGCGCTGGAGGTGATTACGGAGCCCACGGTGGGAGCATAGGGATGCCTTGGCGACCAGTTTGTATCTGCGTCACATGAGCGTAGTGGCTGGCAAGAGGCGTGCTGTCGTCTTCTCGACCTAGGCCGTTTTCAGGCGGGTAACTCGTAGTGCGAAGCGGTGAGAAGCGTTATCCGAATCTGGGGCTGGCTTGGATTTATGGTCGGCGTAAGTCATTCATTGCTTCACTCTTTTTGCGTACACATCGACGAAGCTATGCTGATCGCTAGACAAACGCCTAACCTTCAGGTCTTCTGCTTGTGATGGCCCTTCAATGCTGACGGATCTCTTTAGGCTAGACGGTATCCCTGTTGTTCATCAGCAGGGCGCACCTATGCCAGCCATGTCGCCGGACGACGTCGTGTCGAACATGCAGTTTAAGGGTACACAGTGGTACCAGTCACGCAAGATGATCAAGAAAGTCTCATTCAGGAACGTCTCCATGGCGAATATGGAGTTCTTCCAGCTGACTTTCACAGAATGCACATTCGAAGATTTGTCTCCTTATCGCTAGCCGCTTTAGAGAGGTGGAGTTTCACAGATGCCGCTTCATCAACTGTAATTTCTGGAAAGCCAAGTTCGATCAATGCTACCTTGACCCTGAATTGATCAGCTTCGATAAACGCTATCGAGTGGAGGCTGCAAACGTCGGGGTTACGTTATATCAAGCGTTGCTTTCAAACTACGCGAATGAGCGACAAGACGCTTTCTTCGCGCGTGCCGACATCCAGTTTCGGCGCTGGAAGCGCTATCAACTCGATCGAGATATCCGGAAAAAGAATGTCGGTCGATGGGCTGGCAAATGGCAGCGGTCGACAGGCCTGCTATACGATTTACTCGCCGGCTACGGCTACAAACCAGCTCGGCTGTTTTTAATAACGCTCGCAGGTTTCTTGGCGATATCGATCATCAATTACTTTGCTATTGGCACCGACCTTTTGGTCAATGGTGTGCGGCCTGCCAGTCTGACCCTGGTCGATAGCATTTATTATTCTTTTTCAGTCCTCACGGTCCTCGGTTTTTCTTCGATCGTGCCGGACGGGGCTATCGCGAAATTGCTAACTGTCTTCGAAGCGTTGGCAGCAATAGGCTGGCTGTCTATTTTCACCTCAGTGCTTGTGAAGAGGTTCTTGCGGTGACGTGGATCAAAGAATCAGCGTTCCGCGCGGCCTCCGAAGCTGCATTCGGGTCGTGCGCCCGAGGTGACGATGATAAACTGAGTGACCGCGATATCCTCATCGTGGATGATGATGTAAGCATCCTCCGCGCACGTGCAGCGATGCTTAAAGCTCAGGGCCTATCCGTCGCCTCATATACGTTTAGTAAGCTTGATAGGCTTGCGGCCTGCGGTGCTCTTTTCCTCCAGCATTTACGACTTGAGTCTGTGATCGCGGTAGATCAGGACGATCGTCTAGGAAGCCTTTTGGCGTCGTTCCGCCCGAAGGAAAAGTACGACGAGGAACTGAGGCAAAATGCGCTTCTGGCAGAGCTAGTGAGTAGTGTATCCGTAGGAAGAGTTTCGGAGCTCTGGTCCGCCGACGTGCTATATGTCACCGTGCGAAACTTCGGAGTCCTCTGGCTGGCTGGTCGGGGCGAGTACATTTTTGCGTTTGAACGCATATTAGAGGCACTCAGGGATGCGGACATGGTTAGCGACTGCGGATTGTCGAGTCTTCGGCAGCTACGCTTTCTGAAGGCGCTCTACAGAAGTGACTACAAGGCCTCAGTCGGGGTTGTACGGTCCAAGGTAGTTGCCGCTCTAGCGGAACTGCCTTGTACATACTTCCCCAAAGTATCGAGACTTGTTTCGGCAACCGAGGTTCTCCTGGCCCCGGCCCCGCGGAATGGGTCGCCAGCCTATCTGGTGCTCCGCGACTTGGAGAAGCGCGCGATAGCGGCCCGTTCTCTCTCGGGTGGAAAGCTGGACGACACAACACTCGATGCGCTGGACGGCTGGATTCGGGATCCGCGCATCTACGCGAATCTAGGCGCGGCTTTGGCCCCAGAGGTTCGCACTAAGCTTGCGTCGTATATACCTAATCATCAATTGAAGTTGCGGCTAAGTAGTGAATGTCACGTCCCGCATTGTACTACACGGTCCGTCGGAAGATCGAACGGGCTTGAAGATCCCCGAGGAGCAGGCCGTCATGGATTATGCCTGAGCTGCGGGTAGTCCCCATCTACCCCCCAGCCAACCGCGGCAGCAGAAAAATCTCCGCCCCTTCCGGCAGTTCCTTCGACCAGGTGTCGCGATAGATCGTCCCGTCGATGGCGACGGCGATGCCGCGATCGATGTATGGCTCGAGGCCGGGATACTGTTCCGCCAGTTTCCTGAACAGCTCCCGAATATCCTTCGCCTCGATCTCGACCTTGCTCTTGCCTCCGGCGATCGCGCCGAGCGATCCCCAGAGCGTTACTTCGACCATCAGCCTTCCCGTTCTGCCTCGAGCGCCGCCAGGATGCGCGGCGGCGACATCGGGATGTGCGTCATGCGCACGCCCGCGGCGTTCGACACCGCATTGGCGATCGCCGCCAGCGGCGGCACGATCGAGGTCTCGCCGACGCCGCGCACCCCGTAGGGATGGTTGGGGTTTGGGATCTCGAGGATCTGCGTGTCGATCATCGGCAGGTCCGAGCAGACCGGGATCCGGTAATCCAGGAATCCAGGGTTCTGCAGCCGCCCGTCCTTGCCGTAGATGTACTCCTCGTTGAGCGCCCAGCCGATGCCTTGCGCGGCACCCCCCTGGTACTGCCCCTCGACATAGGTCGGATGCACCGCCTTGCCGGCGTCCTGAACGACGGTGTAGCGCAGCACCCTGGTGGAGCCGGTCTCGGGATCCACCTCGATATCGCAGATATGGGTGGCGAAGGAGACGCCGGCGCCGTCGGCGACGAGCTCACTATGACCTGCGATGGGTCCGCCCGTCTTGCCGGAAGCGGCCGCGATCTCCTTCAGCGACAGCGGCGAAAGGTTACCGTGCGTCGCGCCTTTGGCAATCGCGTGACCCTCTTCCCAGACCACATCGTCGACGGGTATATCCCACATCTGTGCGGCGCGTTCCCGCAACACCTTGATGGCATTGCGTGCCGCCGAGATCGTCGCCATCGAGGAGGAGAAGGTGCCGCGGCTGCCGTCCGTCATGTCGTTGTAGCCAAGGCTGGACGTATCGGCGACCACCGCCTTGATCTGCTCATAGGGGATACCAAGCTCCTCCGCCGCGACCAGCGACAGCGAGGCGCGCGAACCACCCACGTCAACGGTTCCGACGGCAAGCGAGACCGAACCGTCCATGCCGATGTTGAGGTCGGTGCAGGTCTGGCCACCGAAATTGAACCAGAAGCCGCAGGCCATGCCGCGGCCCTGATTCTTGCCGAGCGGCGCCTTCATATGCGGGTGGTTCTTCACCGCCTCCAGCGTCGGCCCGATGCCGATCGGGCCGTATACCGGTCCGTAGGAGGATCTGGTGCCTTCCTGCGCCGCGTTCCTGATCCGGAACTCGACGGGATCCATGCCGATCTCCTTGGCCAGTTCGTCGACCGCGCTTTCCACCGCAAACGCCGCCATCGGAGCCGACGGCGCGCGATAGGCCGCGGTCTTGGGCCGGTTGACCAGCACTTCGTAGCCGACCGTCTTGACGTTCTCGAGCTTGTAGCAGGCAAAGGCCGTCATGGCGCCGATCTCGGCCCACATGCCGGCATAGGGGCCGCAGCTATAGCGCAGCGTCGCCTCTGCCGCCGTGATCGTGCCGTCCTTGCGGGCGCCGATCCGAACATCGATCGAGGTGGCGCTGGTCGGGCCGGAGGCGCGGAACACCTCGTCGCGTGTCATGACCAGCTTGACCGGCCGGCCGGCCTTTCGCGACAGCGCCAGCGCTACCGGCTCGGCCCAGACATGGGTCTTGCCACCGAAACCGCCGCCGATCTCCGACGAGGTGACGCGGAGCTTCGAGGCTTCCATGCCAAGTAGCTGGGCGCAGTGCTGCCGGTAGACAAAATGGCCTTGCGTACAGACCCACAGGTCCGCGGTACCGTCGGAGCTGACATTGGCGACGCAGGCATGCGGCTCGATGTAACCCTGGTGTGTCTGCTCGGTCTTGAAGGAGCGTTCGACGACGAAATCGGCCTGGCCGAAACCCTGGTGGATGTCGCCATGGCCATACTGGGTGCGCTTGGTGACATTGGAAGGCTTGACGGGCTTCTCCTCGAGGCCCTCGGTGAAGATGGCGTCGTTGACCAGGGGTGCGGAGTGCTTCATCGCCTCGTCGACATCGGTGACATGCGGCAGCACCTCGTAGTCGACCTCGATCAGCTTCAGGGCCTGCCTCGCCGTGCGGGCATCGACCGCAGCGACCGCGGCCACGGCGTGGCCGTCATAGAGCGCTTTCTTGCGCGCCATGCAGTTGTCGAGGATGTCGTACATGGCGGCATCGCCGTCGGTGAGGTCGGGCAGGTCGGCCGCGGTGATCACGGCCTTGACGCCGGGAAGCATCTGCGCCTTCGACGTGTCGATCTTCCTGATCGTGGCATGCGCATGGGGGCTTCTGAGAACGCGCCCGACGAGTTGCCCGGCCATGTTGAAGTCGGCGCCATAGCGTGCGCGGCCCGTCACCTTGTCGACGCCGTCGGGACGGATGGGGCGCGTGCCGACAGAGGTGAAATTGCGCCCGGAGTAACGCGGATCGAAATTCATGCGTGCGCTCCCTTCATCACGCTGGCGGCGTCCTGAACGGCACGCACGATCTTGTCATAGCCAGTGCAGCGGCAGAGGTTCCCGGCAAGGCCGAAACGGATTTCCTCCTCGGTCGGATCGGGGTTCTTGGCCAAAAGGTCCTTGGCCGCCATGAGGAAGCCCGGCGTGCAGATGCCGCATTGGAGTGCGGCGTGTTCCAGGAACTTCTGCTGCAGCGGATGCAGCCTGTCGCCATGCGCCATGCCCTCGATGGTCTCGACGTGCCGGCCCTCGGCTTCCGCGCCGAGCACCAGGCACGAGCACACCAGCCGATCGTCGAGGATGATGCTGCAGGCCCCGCAGTCGCCGGTGCCGCAGCCTTCCTTGGCGCCCGTCAGCCCCAGGCGATCGCGCAGGACGTCAAGCAGCGTCTCGTCCGGCTGGCAAAGGAACTCGACATTGTCGCCGTTGATTGTCGTTGATACTGCCACACCAGCCATCATTTGCCTCCTGCGCGTGCATAGGCGGTCGTGGCGGCCCGCTTGGCCAGCACACCCGCAACTTTCCGTCTGAATTCGATAGTGCCCCGCTTGTCGTCGATCGGGCGGCAGGCGCCCGAGCAGACCTTGGCGAGCCTCTCCAGCGTGGCTTCATCCAGCCTGGAGCCGATGAGAACCTCGGCGGCCTCCTCGACCAGAATCACCGTCGGCGCCACGGCGCCCAGCGCCAGGCGGGCGGATTTGACGCGACCTTGCTCATCGAGCGTCAGGTTCACGCCGGCGCTTACCACGGCGATGTCCATCTCCGTGCGCGGAATGAAACGCAGATAGGCATCGCCCGAACGTGGCAGACGTTTATCGAGCAGGATTGCCTCGATGATCTCGCCCTTGGCCAGCGACGTCTTGCCCGGCCCAGTCGGTACCGCTTCCACGGCAATCGTGCGCCTGGTTCCCGGGCCGACGACCACCGCCTTGGCGCCAGCGGCTACCAGCGCCGGCACGCTGTCGGCGGCGGGCGAGGCGTTGCACAGATTGCCGACGATGGTGCAGCGTCCCTGCACCTGCTTCGAGCCGATCAGGTTCGCTGCTTCGACGACGCCGGGCCATGCGTTCTTCAGGGCCTTGCTCTCGCCCAGCACGGCGCAGGGGACCGCCGCGCCGATGCTGAAGCCCTCGGCTGTTTCCCTGATCTCGCCAAGCCCGTCGATCGCCTTGATGTCGACGATCAGGTCGGGTTCGATAAAGCCGCCTTTCATTCTCACCAAGAGGTCGCTGCCTCCGGCGAGGATGGCGGCCGTGCCGGCTGAACCGGCCAACAGGCCGGCGGCGTCTTCAATTGAAAGCGGACGTATGTAACGCATCGTCTCCCCTTAGTGGTCATAGTCACATCAACTGATATAAACCGTCTCTCCGCAATGGCCATCCCGTTCGTGCATTCGCGGATTGGGCCAGGCGGCGCAATTTCATTTGCCCGTCCAACTGGACACACCGCTAGCCATTAATGCTCGATCGGCCCCTTCGGCATCACCAGCGCCGTGCCGGCCGTTGTCGGGCGCTCGATCATGCGGCGGACACGGGGTGGCTCGTTGCCGCTGTGCAGGGCCCTTATACGCTCGCCGATGACCGCGTCGGCGTAGGTTGCGCGCCGATTGTGGCGGATATATTCGACCCAGGTCGGCGTATGGTAGTGCTCGATCCATATCGAGGGATTTTCGAGGTCGCGCGCCAGCGTCCAGTTGCGGGCGCCGTCACGCCGGCGAACGCGGCCGCGCTCGGCCATGGTGGCGAGGAATTCCGGTACGTCCTCGTTACGGATGACATATTCGATCATGATGGCAATGGGGCCGCTGCGCGGCTTGAGATCAAGCGCCAGATGCGGCTCCTGAAAACGGTTGAGCGGATCGAGGTTGAGCACAGCCTGCTGCGGCAGCGGCAGCAGCAGGCCGATCGCGCCTCCCGCCAGCATGGCGACACTGGCCGCCATCAGGGCGACTTCGGCGCCATGCGCGTCGGCGACGACACCCCAGACCCAGCTGCCGAGCGCGATGCCGCCGAAGGTCGCGGTCTGATAGACCGAAAGCACACGGCCGACCACCCAGCGCGGCGTCGACATCTGCACGGTGACGTTGAAGTGCGACAGCGCCATCACCCAGCAGGCGCCGCCGACCAGCAGGCCGAGCGACGTCTGCCAGGCATGATTGCTGACGGCGGCGTTGAAGGCGCAGACGGCGAAACCGACGAATGCCAGGCGCACCATGGTTTCGCTGGATAGCAGCTGCCGCAGCCTGACGCTGGTCAGCGCGCCGCCGACGGCGCCGATGCCGAAAGCGCCGAGCATGATGCCGTAGCTCAGGGCATCGCCCTTGACGACGTCCCGCGCCACCAGCGGAAGCAGCGCCAGGACCGCGCCGGCGCTGAAGCCGAAAGCCGAGCTCCTGGCCAGCACCTTGCCGATATTGGGCGACATTGCGACGTAGCGCAGGCCGGCGCCCATTGCGGCGCCCAGCGTCTCGCGCGGCAAGGTCGATGCCGGCAGTTCCGGCTTCCAGCGGGCCAGCACGACGATGAGGCCGACATAGCTCAGCGTGTTGACGGCGAAGGCCGCGGCGGCGCCTGCGGCGGCAACGATGATGCCACCGATCGCCGGGCCGACGCTGCGCGTCAGGTTGAAGCCCATCGAGTTGAGCGCGATCGCCGCCGGCACCTTGGTGCGAGGCACCATGTCGCCGACCGAAGCCTGCCACGACGGACTGTTGAGCGCGGTGCCGCTGTCGATCAGGAAGGTGAAGGCGAGCAGCGTCCACGGCGTCATCAGGTCGAGATAGGTGAAGACGGTCAGAAGAGCCGAGACGATGAGCATGAAGATCTGCGCGATCAGCATGATTTTGCGCCGGTTGAAGCTGTCGGCGATGGCGCCGGCCAGCAGCGCAAAGAGCATGATCGGCAAGGTGGTCGAGGCCTGGACCAATGCCACCTGGTAGGACGAGGTGGCGATCGTCGTCATCATCCAGGCGGCGCCAACGCCCTGGATCAGGCCGCCGAAATTGGAGACGAGGCTGGCGGACCACACCGCCCGGAAGATGCCGTGCCGGAACGGCGCCAGCGCCGAGGCGCTTTCGCTTTCCGGTGTGTCGTCGTTCATAAATGCTTTCCCGGGCTCAAATGCGTTTGATCTTTCCGATGAATCGGCCCCTCAAGCCAAGGATTCAAAAAATAGAACATCATTTCGCAAAGGGCGAACGCATTCTGGAAAAACATCATGGTCCAACAACAAGATAGCGGACCGTCAGCGCGTGCCTTTGCAGGCGGAGCGGCCGGTCAGGCCGGCGGCACCGCTTGCCACGCGCTGCCATGTGATTGTCAGGCACCGCCGGTTCTAGCGGTCCTCGAAGCCGGTCAGCACGCCGACGGCGTTGATGCCGATCTCCTCGACGGCGTAGCCGCCTTCCATGACGAACAGCGTCGGCAGGCCGAGCCTGGCGATGCGGCGGCCGATCCTGGGATAGTCACCGATCTTCAGCTTGAACTGGCTGATCGGGTCCTTCTCGAATGTGTCGACGCCGAGTGAAACCACGACGACGTCGGGAGCATAAGCCGAAAGCCTCGTGCAAGCGTCCTCGAGCGAGGCGTTCCACACGTCCCAGCCGGTGCCGAAGGGCATCGGATAATTGTCGTTGAAGCCTTCGCCGTCGCCCTCGCCGCGTTCGTCGGCATGGCCGAGGAAGAAGGGATATTCGGTCATCGGATCGCCATGCAGGTTCAGCACCTGCACGTCGCCGCGGCGGTAGAAGATCTCCTGGGTGCCGTTGCCGTGGTGACAATCGACGTCGAGGATCGAAACGCGCCCGGCGCCATGGTCGCGAAACCACTGCGCGGCGACGGCGGCGTTGTTGATGAAGCAATAGCCGCCCATAAAGGCCGCCCCGGCATGGTGCCCCGGCGGGCGGCAGAGCGCGAAGGCGGACGGCTCACCGGCCTTGACCAGCGCGGCGGCGGTAAGCGCGACGTCATAGGACGACTTGATCGCGTCCCATGTGCCTTTGACGAACGTCGCGCCACCGTCGAAGGAGTAGAAGCCGAGCAGCGCATCGATGCCTTTCGGGCGCACGTCGCCGCGCAGGCCGCGCGTCGGCCAGGTGAAGGGAATGGCCGAACCGCTGCGGCCCGACGCTTCCCAGAGCGGCCACACGGTCGGCAGGAAATCGATGTAGTCGCCGGCATGCACCTTCCTGGCGGCGGCGAGGTCGTGGATTTCCGGCGGCAGGATCGGACCGAGCTTCTCGCTTTCCACCCGCGCCCTGATGAACTCGGCGCGCGAAGGCTTTTCAAAAGCCGGCACGATGGCGCCGGCGATCAGTTCGACATTGCCGGAATGGCCGGCATGGAGAGGCGAAAAAACAGTCTTCATGAAATTGTTCCGTGGTGAGACGCGGCGACCCTAACCGTCCTGCACTGCCTTTCACAAGGCGCTGGGCCAACCAGCCATGGCTTGCTGGCCCGGCAGCCGGTCGTCTAGCCTGCCGGCAGCGCAACCGAACCGCGGGTAATCATGAGTTCAAATGCCGACCTGATCGTCACCAATGCCCGTGTGCTGACCATGGACGAAGGCAATCCGACAGCCGAGGCGGTGGCGATAAAGGACGGCAACATCCTGGCGGTTGGCGATCGCCGGACGATCGAGGCGCTGAAAGGGCCGGCCACGAAGATCATCGATGCGCAAGGCGGTTCGGTGGTGCCGGGCTTCATCGAAGCGCATATGCATCTTTTCGGCGGCGCGGCCGAGCTCGACAATCTTCACCTTCAGGGCGTGCATGGCTTCGATGCGCTGAGCGACGCGATCCGCGCCTACGCTGCGGCACGGCCGAACGCCAAATTGCTGCTTGGGGCAGGCGTCGACTACACCATCCTTTCGAAGGAAGAGCCGGTCACCCGGCATCATCTCGACCGCATCATCGCCGACCGGCCGTTCGCGATGTCGGCTTCCGATCACCACACGATGTGGGCCAACACCAAGGCGCTGGAGCTGGCTGGCATCCTGCACGGCAAGCGACTCGGCCCCGGCAACGAGATCGTCATGGGCACCGACGGCCTCGCGGCCGGCGAATTGCGCGAGGGCGAGGCGTTCGGGCCTATCCTCGAGCTTTCCGGGCAGAACCGCGTGCGGCTCGGCCTTGCGACAGGCGGCGAGCCCGACCCGTACCCTTCCGCCGCCGAAGTCGCGGCCGATCGCGACCTGTTGCATCGCGGGCTGGAATGGTGCGCCCGCCACGGCATCACCTCGATCCAGAACATGGACGGTAACCTCTACCAGCTCGAACTGCTTGCCGGTCTGGAGCGGGAAGGGCGGCTGCTCTGCCGCACCAAGATACCTTTTCATTTCAAGAACTTCATGACGCTGGATATGCTGGAAAAAGCGTCGAGGATGGCTTCCGCCTACCGGTCGGAATGGCTGTCGTCCGGCATGGTCAAGATGTTTTATGACGGCGTGCTGGAAGGCTGGACCGCGGTCATGGTCGACCACTATGCCGACCGGCCGGGCTGGCGCGGCGAGCCGCTGTTCACGCCGGAGCATTTAGCCGAGGTAGCGGTGGAGGCCGACCGGCGCGGCCTGCAGATCGCCGTGCATTCGATCGGCGATGGCGCGGTACGCGCCGTTCTCGACGGTTACGAGGCGGCGCAGCGGAAGAACGGCAGGCGCGACAGCCGGCACCGGGTCGAGCACATCGAGGTGACCACTGCCGCCGACGTGCCACGCTTCGCAGAACTCGGCGCCATCGCCTCGATGCAGCCGCCGCACCCGCCCGGCGCCATGGACTTCCCGCTGGAGCCGACGCTTTCGCGCATCGGCCGCGAAAGATGGCCGCTGAGCTATGCCTGGCGGACGCTGAAGAAGGCGGGCGCGCATGTCGTCTTCGCTTCCGACTGGCCGGTGTCGCGGGTCGACCCGATCCTGGGCATTCAGGCGGCGGTGCTGCGCAAGCCTTGGGCAGAGGGCGACCCCGACCAGAGCTTCTCGCTGCTGGAAGCGCTTGCCGGCTATACGGTCGAAGGCGCCTATGCCGAATTCATGGAGCACCGTAAGGGCCGGCTGAAACCAGGCTATCTGGCCGATCTGGTGGTGCTGTCGGCCGATATCGAAGCAACTGAACCGGGTTTGCTACACAAGGTGCATCCGGTCAGCACCATCTGCGGCGGCAAGATCACTTATCGGGGTTGATGGTGGCGCTGACTATGGCATGGGGCTTGCGTTCTGAACCGAGGTCCAGATGCATGGTTGCCAAGCCGACCGGCATATGCTGACAATCAAATGGGAACTGGATCCGCCATCAAGAGCGGACATGAAGATGGGGTAATGCGTGCCGGATCAACCGGGTAAGAGTGCAATCGAGGTCCGCGGCGTCCGCAAGGTGTTCGGTACCGGGGACGCACAAGTCGCCGCTCTCGACACGGTTTCGGTGTCGATCCGCGAGAACGAGTTCTTCACGCTGCTGGGGCCGTCGGGCTGCGGAAAGACGACGCTGCTGCGGCTGATCGCCGGTTTCGATTTCCCCAGCGAAGGCGAAATCCTGCTGCACGGCCAGGACATCGCGACGCTGCCGCCGTTCAAGCGGCCAGTCAACACCGTCTTCCAGTCCTATGCGCTGTTCCCGCACATGACGGTGGCCGAGAATATCGGCTTCGGCCTAGAGATGCTGGGCAAGCCAAAAGCCGAAATCAAGGCGCGCGTCGCCGAGATGCTGAAGCTGGTCAAGATGGAGGCGCTGAGTGCCCGCCGCACCAGCCAGATCTCCGGCGGCCAGCAGCAGCGCGTGGCACTGGCGCGCGCGCTGGCGCCGCAGCCAAAAGTGCTGTTGCTCGACGAGCCGCTGTCGGCGCTCGACTACAAGCTGCGCAAGGAGATGCAGATCGAGCTGAAACGGCTGCAGCACCAGACCGGCATCACCTTCATCTTCGTCACCCACGACCAGGAAGAAGCGCTGACCATGTCGGACCGCATCGCGGTGATGTCGGCCGGCAAGATCCTGCAGGTCGGCACGCCCTGGGACATCTATGACAAGCCGGCCGAGCGCTTCGTCGCCGACTTCATCGGCGAAACCAATTTCCTGACCGCGGCCATCACCGGCATCGGCAACGGCAAGGCGCGCGCGACACTAAAATCCGGCGCGACGATCGACGCGACGGTGGCTGAGGGCTTCCAGCCGAAGGCGAATGCCACCCTGGTGGTCAGGCCGGAACATGCAAAGCTGACCGGCGGCAAGGGCGATCTTTCCGGAACCGTCGAAAACATCGTCTATTTCGGCACCGACACGCATATTCATGTCCAACTGGACAGCGGCGAAGCCTTCACCGTGCGCCAGCAGAACACGCGCAGCGCAGGCTGCGGTTTCGAGCGCGGCGACAAGGTCGGCGTCTCGATCGGCAACGATGCCGCGCAAGTGCTGAGGGATTGATGGCGAGCGCGGAAGAAGTCGCCAAAGCGGCCGAACGGCGCGACATCCGCGACCGCTGGCTGCTGTCGGCGCCGGCCCTGCTGATCATCTTCCTGGCAGCGACCGGCCCATTGCTGATCGTGCTGGTCTATTC
The DNA here is from genome assembly GCF_040322255.1 of Mesorhizobium sp. M0166. Lineage (NCBI taxonomy): Bacteria > Pseudomonadati > Pseudomonadota > Alphaproteobacteria > Hyphomicrobiales > Phyllobacteriaceae > Mesorhizobium > Mesorhizobium sp. M0166. Next base: position 37,488 of record NZ_JAMYTD010000006.1, read on the forward strand.
GTTCCTGGCGCCCGGCGCTTATGGCGATGTGAAGTGGCAATTCTCGCCGGAGGCGTGGATTTCGGTGTTCATGGAACGCGACATCTTCGACGACACGCTTTCGCTCGCCGCTGCCCATGTCACCATTTTCTGGCGCTCGATCAAGCTTGCCGTCGTGACCACACTCGCCACCCTGGCGCTTGGTTTTCCGACCGCCTATTTCATGGCAACGCGCAGCGAGAAGACGCGCGACCTCTGGCTGTTCCTGATCACCATACCGTTCTGGACCAACCTGCTGATCCGCACCTTCGCCGTGCTGCAGATCATCCGCAACGAGGGTCTGATCAACACGGTGCTGCTCAGGCTCGGCATCATCTCGGCGCCGATCCAGATACTCTTCACCGACACAGCGATCCTTATCGGCATGGCCTATGTCTATCTGCCGCTGATGGTGCTGCCGATCTATGCCAGCATGGAGAAGCTGGATTTCCGCCTGGTCGAAGCTGGCTACGATCTTTATGCGACGCGCTTTCAGGTACTGAGACGCATCATTTTCCCGCTGGTCAAGCCCGGCGTCATCGCTGGCTCGATCCTGGTCTTCATCCCAGCGCTCGGCGCCTATGTTACGCCCATCTTGCTCGGCGGCGGCAAGACCATGATGCTCTCAAACCTGATCGAGATGCAGTTCGGGCAAGGCCGCAATTGGCCGCTCGGCTCGGCGCTGTCGATCGCCGTCATGATCATCGTCATGGTGGCGCTGCTTGCCTATGTGCGCAATGCCGGTCGGTCGGAGGTGCGCCATGGCTAGAAGCTTCGAAATCAAGCATCAGCCAGGATTCACCGCGATCGCCGCGACCTGTTTCGTCGTGCTCTACCTGCCCATCGTCATACTCGTCGTCTATGCCTTCAATGCCGCGACTTCGACATCCGAATGGGGAGGTTTCTCGCTCAAATGGTTCCAGTCGGCCTGGCAGAATACGCAGGTGATCGACGCCACGCTGCGTTCCTTCCAGATCGGCACCATCGCGGCGACCCTTGCGACCATCGCCGCGACCATGGCGGCGCTCGCGACAACTCGCACGGCAGCCTATCCGGGCCTGACTTTCAAATATGCGGCGATCAACCAACCGCTGATGGTGCCGGAGATCGTCACCGGCGTGGCGCTGCTGATCTTCTTTTCACGCATAAAGATATTCACCGGCTATTCGGGTCTTGGCTATCTGATCGCCGCGCATACGGCGTTTTGCATTCCCTTTGCCTATCTGCCGATCCGGGCGCGGCTGGAGAATATGGATCTTACCCTGGAGCGCGCTGCTGCCGACCTCTACGCGACGCCATGGCGGACGTTCAGGCGCATCACGCTGCCGCTGCTGTGGCCCGGCATCCTGGCCGGACTGATGCTGGCCTTTGTCATCTCGCTCGACGATGTTGTCATCACCGAGTTCGTCAAGTCGGGCGGCCAGGACACCTTGCCGACCTACATGCTCGGCCAGATACGCCGAGGCATAACGCCTGAAATCAACGCGATTTCGACCGTGTTCCTGCTCTTGTCGGTCGCCATCGTGACGTTGTTTTTCTTCATCAGCAGGAAACGGGACTGAGCATGAAAATGGGAGTTAGAACATGAACTGGAAGACAACAGCGACCGCCATCGGGTTGGCGTTGCTCGCCTCGACGAGCGGCGCTTTCGCGGAGGGCGTTTTGAACATCTACAATTGGGGCAACTACACCAGCCCCGACGTGATCAAGAAGTTCGAGCAAAAATACAACGTCAAGGTGACCATCACCGATTACGATTCGAATGATACCGCGCTCGCCAAAGTGCGTCAGGGCGGCACCGGTTTCGACATCGCGGTGCCCTCGCAGACCTTTGTTCCGATCTGGATCAAGGAAGGCCTCGTCCAGGAAACCGATCCGGGCAAGATGGAGAACTTCAAGAATGTGGCGCCGGAATGGGCCAATCCCGATTTCGATCCCGGCCGCAAATATTCCGTGCCGTGGGCCTGGGGCACGGTGGGCATCGTGGTGAATACCGATGTCTACAACGGACCGTCGGACAGTTGGGGCATCATCTTCAACACGCCCGATGAACTGAAGGGCAAGGTCAACGTCGTGCCGGAAATGAACGACGTCATGTTCGCGGCGACCAAATATGTCGGCGGCGCGCAATGCGCCAGCGACAAGGAAACGTTGAAGAAGGTGCGTGACACGCTGGTTGCAGCGAAGCCAAACTGGATCGCGATGGAATACAACACCATCGAGAAGATGGGCGCCGGCGATTTCAAGGCGACGAGCGACTGGAACGGCTCGGCTCTGCGCCAGCGGCTGGCGAACCCGAAAATCCACTACTTCTATCCCAAGGAAGGTTTTGGTCTCTGGAGCGACAATGTCATGGTCCTGAAGGAAGCCAAGAACGTCGAGAACGCCAAGCTGTTCCAGAACTTCATCATGGATCCGGAGAACGCCGCCGGCCTGTCGGCCTTCCACCGCTACGCCAATGGCATTGCCGGCTCGGACAAGTACATGCCGGCCGATATGAAGGACGCACCGGAGGTCATTATCCCGGAAGCCGTCAAAGCGCGCGGCGAGCTGCAGACACTGTGTTCCCCGGAGGTGCAGGACATCTACAGCAAGATCTGGACCGAACTGCAGAAGTAACCCGGCCCAGCCCGGCGGCATTTGCCGCCGGGTTTTCCGGCGATCGGCTGTGCATGCCATCGCCGCGGCGCTCGCCTAAAACATAAAAAGAATTTGGAAGGAAGCGCCATGGCCGGCAAGACCGCGTTCGAGACCCGATACGGCTTTGCCCGAAACCAAGTGCTGCTCGGCAATTGGCGGGAAAGCCCGTTCAGCCGGTGGTCGTTCCAGAATGCCGGCGAGCTGGTGCCTAGCGCTGCCGTGGCGGCACAGCCGGGCAGCAGCGAGGCGCCGGCGCAGGATTTCGGCGGGCTACTTGGTGAAAAGGTCGCTCTTGCAGGCGGCGCGGAGATGGTCGCGGCTTTTCTCGGGCGCTCCGACACCGACGCGCTGACGATCATGAAAGGCGGTAAATTCGTCGGCGACTGGTTCGCGCCGCATATGGAGTTCGGTTCGCGCCACATCGTCTTTTCGATCAGCAAGTCGCTGACCGCCATTGTTGCCGGCATATTGGAAGGCGAGGGGATTTTCGATCCGCAGGCTCCGGTAAGTCGCTATCTGCCCGAAGCCGCCGGCTCGGCCTATGGCGATGCGAGCGTCCGGCACGTGCTCGACATGAGTGTGAGCCTCGATTTCGAAGAGGCCTATCTCGATCCGGAAAGCGCCTTCGCCCGCTATCGCCGCGCCATGCTGTGGAATCCAGGCGGGGGCACCGAGAGCCTGGCCACTTTCCTCATGACGCTGCAGGGCCTGGCCGAGCCGCATGGCCGGACGTTCCGCTACCGCTCGCCCAATTCCGACCTGCTCGGCATCCTGCTCGAACGTGCGTCGGGCCAGCGCTTCGCCGATCTGATGCGCGAAAAATTATGGGCGCCGCTCGGCGCCGTCAGCGATGCCTCCGTGACGGTCGACATGGAAGGCACGGCGCGCACCGCCGGCGGCATTTCGGTGACGCCGCGCGACCTCGCCCGGGTCGGCGAGATGATGCGGCAAGGCGGCACTGCCCATGGCCGCCGTGTCGTGCCGGAAGCCTGGGTGCGCGACACGACCGAAACAGGCGGTGACGCCGAGGCCTGGCAACGCGGCACGATGGCGTTCCTGTTTCCGCGTGGCCGCTACCGCAGCAAATGGTACCAGACGAGCGCGGCAAGCGGCGCCTTCTGCGGCATCGGCATCCACGGCCAGTGGCTTTACGTCAATCCGAAGGCCGAAATGGTAATCGCAAAGATGTCGTCGCAGCCGCTGCCGGTCGACGATCCGCTCGATCTGGATATGGTTTCGTTCTTCGAGGCGCTGAGCCGGATGGTCTGATCCGATCCAGACAGCCGACCTTTCCTGTGGACCTCTCGCCGGGTTGAAAATGGCGCAGTTGGCGCATCGGTGCTCTGCGCCTATGGTCGCTGCTCGTTTCGACCAGCGACAGGTACGACATGGCATCCGACATCAAGCGCATCGCAACCATCATAGCCGCCGAGATCGGCGCGCGGCCCGAACAGGCCGCGGCGGCGATCGGCTTGCTCGACGACGGTGCGACCGTGCCGTTCGTGGCGCGCTACCGCAAGGAGGTCACCGGCGGCCTCGACGACACGCAGCTGCGCGACCTTGCCGAGCGGCTGGCCTATCTGCGCGAGCTTGACGCGCGCCGCGACACCATCCTTGGTTCGATCCGTGAGCAAGGCAAGCTGACCGAAGAGCTCGAGGCAAAGATCGCTGCGGCCGTCACCAAGGCCGAGCTCGAAGACATCTACCTGCCTTACAAGCCGAAGCGCCGGACCAAGGCCGAGATCGCGCGCGAGCGTGGGCTGGGCCCGCTGGCGGAAGCTATTCTCGCCGACCGTACGGCCATGCCCGCCGAGCTGGCGCTGGCCTACATCAGCGAAGACGTCGTTGGTACCAAGGCGGCCCTCGAGGGAGCGCGCGACATCCTGTCCGAACAGTTCGCCGAGAATGCCGATCTGGTCGGCAGATTGCGGACCTATATGAAGGAACGCGCCTTCCTGCGCTCGCGCGTCGTCGATGGCAAGCAGGAGGCCGGCGCGAAATTTTCCGACTATTTCGACCATGTCGAGCGCTGGGCCAACGTGCCCAGCCATCGCGCGCTGGCCATGCTGCGCGGCCGCAACGAGGAGGTGCTGTCGCTCGACATCGAAGTCGATGCCGACGATGCCTCTCCGGTGAAGCCGGTCGAACGGATGATTGCAGAAGCCTACGCCATCGGCCGCCAGTTGCCGGGCGACCGCTGGCTGATGGAGGTCGCCGGCTGGACCTGGCGCATAAAGCTGTCGCTGCACCTGACGCTCGATCTGATGCGCGATCTGCGCGAGCGGGCCGAGGAAGAAGCGATCCATGTCTTCGCCCGCAATCTCAAGGATTTGCTGCTTGCCGCGCCTGCCGGCTCGCGGCCGACGATGGGCCTCGACCCCGGCATCCGCACCGGCGTCAAGGTGGCGGTGGTGGACGGCACCGGCAAGGTTCTGGCGACGACGACGGTCTATCCGTTTCCGCCGAAGAACGATGTCCGCGGCACGCAGGCCGAACTGGCCAAGCTCATCCGGCTGCACAAGGTCGAGCTGATTTCCATCGGCAATGGCACCGGCAGCCGCGAGACCGAAAGGCTGGTCGCCGACATGCTGGCCGATATGCCTGCCGGGTCCGGGCCGAAGCCGCTCAAGGTGATCGTCAGCGAAGCCGGCGCCTCGGTCTATTCCGCCTCGGCAACGGCGGCAGCGGAATTTCCCGGCCTCGACGTGTCGCTGCGCGGCGCGGTGTCGATTGCCCGGCGCCTGCAGGATCCGCTCGCCGAACTGGTCAAGATCGAGCCGAAGTCGATAGGCGTCGGCCAGTACCAGCACGACGTCGATCAGTACCGCCTCGGCCGCTCGCTGGAAGCGGTGGTCGAGGATGCGGTCAATGCCGTCGGCGTCGACCTCAACACGGCGTCGGCGCCGCTTCTGGCGCGGGTTTCGGGTCTCGGCGCATCGCTGGCCGAGGCGATCGTTGCGCATCGCGATGCCGCCGGCCCGTTCGCCAGCCGCCGCGAACTGTTGAAGGTCTCCCGCCTTGGACCCCGGGCGTTCGAGCAATGCGCCGGCTTCCTGCGCATTCCCAACGGCAGCGAACCGCTCGATGCCTCGGCGGTGCATCCGGAAGCCTATGGCGTGGCCAAAAAGATCGTCGCCGCCTGCGGGCGCGACGTTCGCTCGCTGATGGGCGACAGCGCCGCACTCAAGGCGCTCGATCCGCGCGTCTTCGTCGATGAGCGCTTCGGCCTGCCGACGGTGCGTGACATCCTGGCGGAGCTGGAAAAGCCCGGCCGCGATCCACGCCCCGGTTTCAAGACCGCGACCTTTGCCGATGGTGTCGACGACATCAAGGATCTGAAGCCCGGCATGCAGCTTGAAGGCACCGTCACCAATGTCGCGGCCTTCGGCGCCTTCGTCGATATCGGCGTACACCAGGACGGATTGGTGCACGTCTCGCAACTGGCCGATCGGTTCATCAAGGACGCGCATGAGGTGGTCAAGGCCGGCGACGTGGTCAAGGTGCGTGTCGTCGACGTCGATATCAAGCGCAAGCGCATCGGCCTGTCGATGCGCAAAGACGGTGACGGTGGCGCACCGCGCGACAATGGCAACAGGCCGGTGCCGCGCGCGCCGGCGCCCCAACGCCAGCCGGAGCGGCCGGCGCAGCAGGGCGCGTTCGGCGCCGCTTTGGCCGATGCGTTGAAGCGGAAGTAGCAGGCGATCGCTTCAGACAAAAGCTAAGCGCTCGACAGGGCAATTGTCGAGGCGCCGTCGGCGAAGTTGCTGATCTCCCCCCTTGCGGGGGAGATGCCCGGCAGGGCAGAGGGGGGTGCTGTCCCGCCGACCTGTCAACCAATTACAGCCACGCCCTCAGGCTTCTGGTTGGGAATGGCTGAAGTTGGCGATCCTTCCCACCCCCCTCTGTCCTGCCGGACATCTCCCCCGCAAGGGGGGAGATCGGATGTCGCTGCGGCTTTCGCCAATCGCCAACGCGGCGGGTTTTGTGTTTGAGGGTCTCTTGCTTCGAGCTCCGAAGCGAAAACATTTTAGACGCGACTGAGCAGCCAGGCGCCGCCCGACATTGATGATCCATCACCAATGCTCATGGATCGGCGACGCTATTTCGTTTGATTTTTTCAGGACGGGAGCCGATAAGCCGCGCGTTTCAAGATTTCTGTTTCGATGCATGTCGTTATCTCCAAGCTGCCGGACACCCTCGGGTCAGGCCCGCGGGCAAGCTTTGGGCGACATGCATGAGTTTGGGAGACCGAGAGCCATGGCCGCCGACAAGAACGCATTCGTCTGGGATGATCCTTTCCTGATCGAGGACCAGCTTTCGGAGGACGAGCGCATGGTGCGCGATGGCGCCGCGGCGTTTGCCGCCGACAAGCTCGCTCCGAAGATCGAGGAAGCCTATCTCGAGGAAAAGACCGACGCCGGGATCTTTCGCGAAATGGGCGAGGCGGGTCTGCTCGGCATCACCATCCCCGAGGAATATGGCGGGCTCGGCGCCAACTACGTCACCTACGGGCTGGTCGCGCGCGAGGTCGAACGCGTCGATTCCGGCTATCGCTCGATGATGAGCGTGCAGTCGTCGCTGGTGATGTATCCGATCCACGCCTATGGCTCGGAAGAACAGCGCAAGAAATACCTGCCGAAGCTGGCGTCGGGCGAATGGATCGGCTGCTTTGGCCTCACCGAGCCGGATGCCGGTTCCGACCCGGGCGGCATGAAGACACGGGCCGAAAAGACCGCGAACGGCTACAGGATCTCCGGCTCGAAGATGTGGATTTCCAACGCGCCGATCGCCGACGTGTTCGTCGTCTGGGCAAAATCGGCCGCGCATGACAACGAGATTCGCGGCTTTGTGCTGGAAAAGGGCATGAACGGGCTGTCGGCGCCGAAGATCGGCGGCAAGCTGTCGCTGCGCGCCTCGATCACCGGCGAAGTGGTGATGGAAGGCGTCGAGGTCGGCGAGGACGCGCTGCTGCCCAATGTCTCGGGTCTGAAAGGACCGTTCGGCTGCCTCAACCGCGCGCGCTACGGAATCTCCTGGGGCGCCATGGGCGCGGCGGAAGATTGCTGGCACCGCGCCCGCCAGTATGGCCTCGACCGCAAGCAGTTCGGCAAGCCGCTGGCCGGCACGCAGCTTTTCCAGAAGAAGCTCGCCGACATGCAGACCGAGATCGCGCTGGGCCTGCAGGGCAGCCTGCGCGTCGGGCGGCTGATGGATGAAGGCAAGATGGCGCCGGAGATGATCTCGCTCGTCAAGCGCAACAATTGCGGCAAGGCGCTCGACATCGCCCGCCAGGCCCGCGACATGCATGGCGGAAACGGCATCCAGATCGGCTACCACGTCATGCGCCACGCCCAGAACCTGGAAACCGTCAACACCTATGAGGGCACGCATGACGTGCATGCGCTGATCCTCGGGCGGGCGCAGACAGGGTTGCAGGCGTTCTTTTAGGGTTCAGGTGTTCTCCGCTCCAAGGTGCTGGCATCTCCTCCCGCAAAGCGGAGATCGCCAACTTTCCGTCGACCATGCCATATTTTGTTCTTGCTTTGTGCCGGCAGCTATGCTACTAATTTGGTTATAGTGCTAATTGGCACCGACGACCCGCCCACCGAGGCGGGTTTTCTTTTCAGCTCTTTTCGACCAAGCATCGCGTATGCTGCCGATCATCGATATCGGCGGGAAGCGCCCGGTGCTGACCCGCCGGCCTTCGGCTCTGCAGCGTTGCAACGTCGTGCCGCCACGCTGCGGAATCCCAGGGTCGGCGCTCCGTTTCGTGAGGCTGTGAAGCTGCTTAATTTAGGTGCAGCGCAACATCTCTGCTTGGAGAATGGTCAGCATTCGTGTCAGGGTTCAGCGAACTCCTTTTGAAACGCCGACTTCAGGGGCACCATGGCAATTCTGGCAGCCGTCTATCACCTGACCCACTACAAATACGACCGGCCGGTCATATTGGGCCCGCAAGTCATAAGGTTGCAGCCTGCGCCGCATTCCCGCACCAAGGTGCTCAGCCATTCGCTGAAGGTCGGGCCGGCAAACCACTTCGTCAATCTGCAGCAGGACCCCTACGGCAATTTCCTGGCCCGCTTCGTGTTCCCCGAACCGGTGACGGAACTGAAGATCGAAGTCGACCTCGTTGCCGACATGACCGTCTACAATCCGTTCGATTTCTTCGTCGAGCCCTCGGCCGAGACGTTTCCGTTCGAATACCCCGAAGAGATCAGAGATGATCTGACCATCTACCGTACGCCCGAACCGGCGGGGCCGCTGTTGGAGGCATTCCTGAAAACCATCGCGCGCCACCCGACCAATACCGTCAATTTTGTCGTCGACCTCAATGCGCGGCTGCAGCGCGAGATCGCCTATATCGTGCGCATGGAAACCGGCGTTTTCTCGCCCGAGGAAACGCTGGCGGCCGGCAAAGGGTCGTGCCGGGATTCCAGCTGGCTCCTGGTGCAGATACTGAGGAACCTCGGCATCGCCGCGCGCTTCGTCTCGGGCTATCTGATCCAGCTCAAACCCGACCTCGTCGCGCTCGACGGACCGGCTGGCACAGCCGTCGACTTCACCGATCTCCATGCCTGGTGCGAGGTGTATCTGCCGGGCGCCGGCTGGATCGGCTTCGATCCGACCTCCGGCCTGCTCACCGGCGAAAGCCATGTGCCGCTCGCGGCAACGCCGCATTTCCGCAATGCCGCGCCGATCTCCGGCATGGCGAGCTTCGCCAATGTCGAGTTCGGTTTCGACATGAGGGTCGACCGCATCGCCGAGCATCCGCGCATTACCAAGCCGTTCTCCGACGAGAGCTGGAAGGCGCTGGACGCGCTGGGGGTCCAGGTCGATGCCGCGCTCCAGGCCGGCGATGTGCGGCTGACCATGGGCGGCGAGCCGACCTTCGTCTCAATCGACGATTTCGAGGCTGCAGAGTGGAACACCGCCGCCGTCGGGCCAACCAAGCGCGAAAAGGCCGATGCACTGATCCGCCGGCTGCGCGAACGCTTCGCGCCGGGCGGCTTCCTGCATTATGGGCAGGGCAAATGGTACCCCGGCGAAAGCCTGCCGCGCTGGACGTTCTCGCTCTACTGGCGCACGGACGGCGAGCCGGTGTGGAGCGACCCGTCGCTGATCGCACATGAAAAGAGCGAGGCGGATGTCGGACCGAAGCAGGCCGAGAGCCTGCTGACGGCGATTGCCGACGAACTCGGCATCGACAAGACGATGGTCAGCGAAGCCTATGAGGATCCGGCTGAATGGCTGCTGAAGGAAGGCAAGCTGCCGGGGAATGTCGATCCCTCCAATTCGAAGCTGGAGGATCCGGAGGAGCGCAGCCGCATGGCGCGGGTGTTCGAACGCGGGCTGACCAAGCCGTCGGGCTATGTGCTGCCTGTCCAGCGCTGGAACAGCCAGGCGTCCGGACCGCGCTGGCGCTCGGAGAAGTGGAAGACGCGGCGCGGCAGGCTGTTCCTGGTGCCCGGCGATTCGCCGGTCGGCTACCGCCTGCCGCTCGGCACGCTGCCTTATGTGCCGCCGGCGCAGTTCCCCTATATCGTGCCGGTCGATCCATCGCTGCCGCGCGGACCATTGCCGGCGCGCGAGGCGATCTTGCCCGGTGCTGCTTCTTCGCCCGCCCCGGCCGAACTGGAAGGCGCCGACGAGATCGCGCGATGCCAGCAGGCGGTATCCTTCACGGCCGTTACCGGCCAGCAAGACCGTGTCGAACAGGAGATCACCGAGATCGGCGGCGCCGTGCGTACCGCCCTTTCGGTCGAGCCGCGCGACGGACGGCTTTGTGTGTTCATGCCGCCGGTCGAGGCGCTGGAGGACTATCTCGAACTGGTCGCGGCGGCGGAGAACGCGGCAAAGGCGATCGGCCTGCCGGTGCACATCGAGGGCTACGGCCCGCCGCACGATCCGCGCCTCAATGTCATCCGCGTCGCACCCGATCCCGGCGTCATCGAAGTCAATATCCACCCCGCCGCGAATTGGCAGGATTGCGTGGCGACGACCACGGCGATCTACGAAGAGGCGCGGCAGACGCGGCTTGGCGCCGACAAGTTCATGATCGACGGCCGCCACACCGGCACCGGCGGCGGCAACCATGTCGTCGTCGGCGGCGCCACGCCCAATGACAGTCCGTTCCTGCGCCGCCCCGACCTGTTGAAGAGCCTGGTGCTGCAATGGCAGCGGCATCCGTCACTGTCCTATCTGTTCTCCGGCCTGTTCATCGGCCCGACCAGCCAGGCGCCGCGCTTCGACGAGGCACGCCATGATTCGCTCTACGAACTCGAGATAGCGATGGCGCAGGTGCCGCATCCGGACAAGGGCGCGGCACCCCTGCCGTGGCTGGTCGACCGGCTGTTCCGCAACCTTCTGACCGACGTGACGGGCAATACCCATCGCTCGGAAATCTGCATCGACAAGCTGTTTTCTCCGGACGGGCCGACGGGCCGGCTCGGGCTGGTCGAATTCCGCGGCTTCGAGATGCCGCCCAACGCGCGCATGAGCCTGGCACAGCAATTGCTGGTGCGCGCCATTATCGCCCGGGCCTGGAAGAACCCGCTCGATGGCCGCTTCGTGCGCTGGGGCACCTCGCTGCACGACCGTTTCATGCTGCCGCATTATGTCTGGGCGGATTTTCTCGATGTGCTGGACGACCTCAAGCTGAACGGCTTTGCGTTCCGTCCGGAATGGTTCGACGCCCAGCTCGAATTCCGCTTCCCGTTCTGCGGCGAGGTCCAGCACGCCGGCGTCAAGCTGGAACTCAGGCAGGCGCTCGAGCCGTGGCATGTGATGGGCGAGCAAGGCGCGATCGGCGGTACCGTGCGCTTTGTCGATTCCTCCGTCGAAAGGCTGCAGGTGAAGACCGAGGGGCTCAACCCGGAGCGTCACGCCGTCGTCTGCAACGGCCGCGTCGTGCCGATGAAGGTGACCGACAACAGAGAAATCGCGGTGGCCGGCGTACGCTTCAAGGCCTGGCAGCCGGCGTCGGGCCTGCATCCGGCGCTGCCGGTCAACACGCCGCTGGTCTTCGACATCTATGACCGCTGGTCGGGCCGCGCGGTCGGCGGCTGCGTATACCATGTGGCACATCCCGGCGGGCGCAGCTACGACACGTTCCCGGTCAATGGCAACGAAGCGGAGGCGCGGCGGCTCGCCCGCTTCGAGCCACGTGGCCATACGCCGTCCAGCTATGTGCTGCGCCACGAAGAAGCCTCTGAAGATTTCCCGATGACCCTTGACCTTCGGCGGCCGCAAAGACTCTGATCAGCCATGGCGAAGGGGAATCACAAAAAGCTGCGCAGCAAGCCGCAGACCCACAGTCTGCTGGAGCACTATCAGCCGATCGACGGCGTCGTCGACGAGATGGTCGATGCGTCGGGCAATCCGCGGCCGGCCTGGCGGCACTTCGTCGAGGCGCTGGAGGACCTGGGTCCGGAAAAGCTTGCCCAGCGCTTTGCCCGCGCCGACCAGTACCTGCGCGATGCCGGCGTCTATTACCGCGTCTACGACAAGGCCGGCGCCAATGAGCGGGAATGGCCGCTGGCGCATGTGCCGCTGCTTATCGAGGAGCAGGAATGGGCTGACATCAGCGCTGGCCTGGTCCAGCGGGCCGATCTGTTCGAGGAGACCATCGCCGACATTTACGGGCCGAACCGGCTGGTCGAGAAAGGCATTCTGCCGGCCGGATTGATCGCGGCCAGCCCGGAATATTTGCGGCCGGTCGTCGGCACCAGGCCGGCCAGCGGCCATTTCCTGCATTTCTGCGCCTTCGAGCTCGGTCGTGGCCCGGACGGCCGCTGGTGGGTGCTTGGCGACCGCACACAGGCGCCGTCGGGCGCCGGCTTTGCACTGGAAAACCGCGTCGCCACCACAAGGGCGCTGTCCGACATTTACGGCGAGATGCATGTGCACCGCCTGGCCGGTTTCTTCCGCCGTTTTCGCGATGCGTTGATCGGCATGGCCAAGCAGGCCGGCGGCCGTGTCGCCATCCTGACACCGGGCCCGCTGAACGAAACCTATTACGAACATGCCTATATCGCCCGCTATCTCGGCATCATGCTGCTCGAGGGCGAGGACCTGACCGTCTCCGGCGGCAGGCTGATGGTGCGCACGGTTTCGGGGCTGATGCCGGTCAGCGTCCTGTGGCGGCGGCTCGACGCCGCCTTCGCCGATCCGCTCGAACTGCGGCCGGACTCGCAGATCGGCACGCCGGGGCTGGTCGAAGCGGTACGGCAAGGGGCGGTTTCGGCCGTCAATGCACTGGGCTCCGGCCTGATGGAGACACGCGCGCTGCTCGCCTTCCTCCCGAAGATTTCACGCGCCCTGCGCAACGAGGAACTGCTGCTGCCGACCGTCGCGACGTGGTGGTGCGGGCAGGAGACGGAGCGCGCGCATGTGCTCGCCAATATCGACAGCATGGTGATCGGCCCGGCGCTGTCGACGCGGCTTGCCTTCGAGGACGATGGCTCGACCAAGCTCGGGTCAGCGCTGTCGGTCGAGGAACGGGCCGAACTCGTCGCCCGGATCGAACGGGACGGCGGCGACTTCGTCGGGCAGGAAGCGGTGACGCTGTCGACCACGCCTGTCTATGTCGGCGGCTGGCTGGAGCCGCGGCCGGCAAGCCTGCGCGTCTATCTGGCGCGGACGCCGGAAGGCTGGACCGTGATGCCGGGCGGTTTTGCCCGTGTCGGCTTTTCGCTCGACCCGACGGCCATCGCCATGCAGCGCGGCGGCCAGGCGGCGGATGTGTGGGTGGTCAGTGACAGGCCGGTGGAGCGCGAGACGCTGCTGCCGCAGGAGCACGACAGCTTCACCCGCACCCTGCCGGGCAGCCTGCCCAGCCGCGCGGCGGAGAACCTGACCTGGCTCGGCCGCTATATCGAGCGGTCGGAAGACACGGTGCGCATCCTGCGCGCCTACCATGTGCGGCTGGCCGAGACATCCGACCCCGAGATGCCGCTGCTCGCCGATATCAGCGACTATCTCGCGCCGTTCGGCATCGACGTCGAGACGGCAATCCCGTTGGGACTCATCGGCACGCTGGACAGCGCCGTTTATAGTGCCGGGCAGATCCGCGACCGCTTCTCGCCTGATGGCTGGCTGGCATTGAAGGATCTGTCGAAGACCATCCATCAATTTGCCGCGACAGTGGCGCCGGGCGACGACGCGACAAGGGCAATGACGGTCATCCTGCGCAAGCTGGCCGGGTTTTCCGGCCTGCTGCACGAGAACATGTACCGCTTTGCCGGCTGGCGTTTCCTGGAAATCGGCCGCAGGCTCGAGCGCGGCATCCAGATCGCCCGCACGCTCGCCCGGCTGACCAGAGCCCAGGCGCCGGAAGGTGCGCTCGACATGATGCTGGAGATCGGCGACAGCGTCATGACCCACCGTCGGCAATATCCGGTGCAGGCGGGGCGGCGCACGGTAGTCGACCTTTTGGCGCTCGATCCGCTCAACCCGCGCTCGATCCTTTTCCAACTCGAACGGCTGAAGGCCGAAATCGCGCTGTTGCCCGCGGTCGGCGCTGAAGGCCATATGTCGCCGGCGGCCAAGGAAATCCTGCAGCTCAACACGTCGATCGCCATCAAGGAGCCTTCGGACATGACGGCCAAGGCCCTCGGCGATCTCGCCAATGAAATCGGCGGGCTCTACAACAGCCTCGCCAAAGCCTATTTCGGATAGAGACGGCATGCTCTACGACATCAGGCTTCACCTGCGTTACGACTATGATGCGGCGGCCGGCGGCGGCCGCCATCAGGTCCGCGTGCTGCCGCCGACCATCCCTGGCGTGCAGCGCGTCATCGCCGCTTCACTGTCTTTTGTGCCGGCGCCCAGCGAACGTTCCGACTTTTCCGACTTTTTCGGCACCAGTGTCACCTCGATCGCCTTTCGGGACCCGCATGATGCACTCGACATCAGGATGAGCGCGCGTGTGTCGGTGTCGCGGCCGGAGCCCGGGCTCGACGTATCGCCGGACATACGCCGGCTGAGGGAAGAACTCGGCGCGGTGCACTCGCTGGCGCCGGCTTCGCCGCATCACTTTCTGGCCGCCAGCGATCATGCCGGCATCGACGCGGCAATCACTGCCTATGCGAAAGGCAGTACCGGCAGCTCGACGGTCGGCACGGCCATGGCTCTGTGCAACCGCATTCACCGCGATTTCACCTATGACGGCGAGGCGACGACGGTGCAGACGCGGGCCAGCGACGCCTTCGGCCTGAAGCGCGGCGTCTGCCAGGATTTTTCCCACATCATGATCGCCGGCCTGCGCGGCCTGGGCATCCCTGCAGGCTATGTCAGCGGATTCCTGCGCACCATTCCGCCGCGCGGGAAGCCGCGGCTCGAAGGCGCCGACGCCATGCATGCCTGGGTCAAGGTGTGGTGCGGGCGCGATGCCGGCTGGCAGGAATTCGATCCAACCAATGGCATGCGGGCAAGCAACGACCATATCACGGTCGGCTATGGCCGCGACTACTCCGATGTGGCGCCGATCGTCGGCGTGCTGAAAACCACTGGTGGACAGGTCGGCGAGCAGGCGGTCGACGTCATTCCGGTCGTGCTCGAAAAGGTGTGACGACGCACGTCTTCGTTGCACGGCGACGTCGATAGGCCGTTCTGGAACCAAGAGATCAAGAGGCGTTGGAACCTGCAGCCGGCAAGCGGCTTATCTACGGAAATTCCGTGGAGAGGACATGCTGGACAAATCCGGGTCGTCGTCTGGCCAATCGGCTGTGAGGAAAGCTGCACCAAAAAACGGGGTGCCGCAGAACGGAGCGCCGGAGAACGGCGCGCAAGCCTCGGCCGTTCGGGCCTCGCTCAACTATGTCACCGACACTGAACCCGGTATTCGCCGGCTGCGTTCGGGCAACGGGTTCTCGTACAAAGGACCCGACGGGCGGATTGTCGACGGGGAGGCGCTGGCACGCATCAAGGCGCTTGCCATTCCACCGGCCTGGACGGATGTCTGGATCTCGCCGGATGCCGACGGTCACATCCAGGCGACCGGTCGGGACCAGCGCGGCCGCAAGCAATACCGCTATCATCAGCACTGGGCGGAGGAGCGTGACGGCGTAAAATACTCGAGCCTGATCGCCTTCGCCGAGAGCCTGCCCGAACTGCGGCGGCAGATCGACGCCGATCTGCGCCGTCACGGCCTGCCGCTGGAACGCGTCGTGGCGGCTATCGTCTGGCTGCTCGACAACACGATGATCCGTGTCGGCAATGCCGCCTATGCCCGCGACAACAAGAGTTTTGGACTGACCACGCTGCGTGACCGCCATGTCGACATCAAGGGCTCGAGCCTGCGCTTCGCCTTCATCGGCAAATCCGGCAAGGAATGGAGATTGAAGCTTGTCGATCGCCGGATTGCCAAGGTCGTGCGTGGAGCGCAGGACCTGCCGGGGCAGAAGCTGTTCCAGTATCTCGACGAGGACGCAAACAGGCATCCGGTGCGCTCAGACGACGTCAACCGCTATATCAGGGAGAACGCCGGAGCGGAGTTCAGCTCCAAGCATTTCAGAACCTGGGGCGGCACCATCCATGCGGCGTCGCTGTTTGCGCAAACCGAACGTCCGGAAAGCCAGGCGCAACAAAAAAGGGTGATGAACAATGTCATCGACAAGGTTGCCGAGCGGCTTGGCAACACACGCGCGGTTTGTCGCCAATGCTACATCCATCCGGAAGTGTTCCGCGCCTGGTCCGAAGGACGGCTGCTTGGCGAAATGGCGGATGCCAACAAAGGCAAGCGCTCGATCGCCGGGCTCGACGATGAGGAGGCCCTGGTCTTGAGATGGCTGAAGGCAAGGGAATGACGCCGGACCGGAGGCGTATTTTTTTGTCGACGCCATGTCGGCATCGGTCCTAGTGTTTCGTCCTTTGATAGAGAAAAGGACGACCCATGCTCTACGCGATCCTCTGCTATGCCTCTGAAGACGTCGTCTGCTCCTGGAGCAAGGAGCAGGACGATGCGGTCATGGAAAAGCTTATCGGCGTGCAGGAAAAATATGCCCAGGCGGGCCGCCTTGGCCCAGTGGCGCGGCTCTTGCCGACGACCGCGGCGACGACGCTGAGGAAGGTCAAGGGCGAATCGATCGTCATCGACGGCCCATTTGCCGAAACCAAGGAACAGTTCCTCGGCTTCTACACACTCGAATGCGCCGACCTCGATGAGGCCGTCGACTTCGCGCGCGAGCTTTCCGAGGTCAACCCGAGCGGCGGCTCCTATGAAATCCGGCCGGTCTCGCTCTTCAATCCCGCCAAGGTTTCCGCATGACCGAACTCGCCTGGATCAGCACGGCAATCAGCACCGCTCGCCCGCAGGTGATGGGGGCATTGCTGCGCTACTTCCGCGACCTCGACGCGGCGGAGGAAGCATTCCAGGACGCCTGCCTGAGGGCACTGAACAACTGGCCGAAAAATGGTCCGCCGCGCGATCCGGCAGCCTGGCTGATCTTCGTCGGCCGCAACAGCGGCATCGATGCGGTGCGCAAGCGCGCCAAGCAGGCGCCGCTGCCGGACGAGGACCAGATCTCCGATCTGGAGGATGCCGAGAGCGACGTCGCCGAGCGGCTGGACGGGGCGCATTACCGCGACGATATTTTACGGCTGCTGTTTATCTGCTGCCATCCCGACCTGCCGGCCACACAGCAGATCGCGGTGGCGTTACGTATCGTCTCCGGCTTGACGGTCAAGCAGATCGCCCGCGCCTTCCTCGTCGGTGAAAGCGCCATGGAGCAGCGCATCACGCGCGCCAAGTCGCGTATCGCCGACGCCGGGGTGCCATTCGAGACGCCGGGAGCGGTCGAGCGCTCCGAACGGCTCGCCGCCGTCGCCGCGATGGTCTACTTGATCTTCAACGAAGGCTATTCCAGCAACAGCGGCGAGGCTTCGGCGCGTGCGCCGCTTTGCGAAGAGGCGATCCGGCTGGCCCGCCTGCTGCTCAGGCTATTCCAGACCGAGCCGGAGATCATGGGGCTGACGGCGCTGTTGCTGCTGCAGCATGCACGCTCGCCCGCCCGCTTCGACGAGAACGGCGAGATCGTGCTGCTCGAAGACCAGGACCGCAGCCTGTGGAGCCGCAAGATGATCGATGAAGGCCTGGCGCTGGTCGACAAGGCGTTGCGCCATCGCAAGCCGGGTCCCTACCAGGTGCAAGCGGCGATCGCCGCCCTGCATGCGCGGGCGGAAAAGCCCGAGGATACGGACTGGAACGAGATCGACCTGCTCTACGGCCTGCTCGAGCAGATGCAGCCGTCGCCGGTGGTGACGCTCAACCGCGCCGTCGCGGTCTCCAAGGTGCGTGGACCGGAAGCCGCACTCGCAATGATCGAGCCGCTGGAGGGAAGGCTTTCCGGCTATTTCCATTTCTTCGGCCTCAAGGGCGGACTGCTGATGCAGCTTGGCCGCGGCGAGGAGGCGCGCGTCGCTTTCGACCGCGCCATCGCGCTTGCCAATACGGCCGCCGAGGCAGCGCATATCCGCATGCACATCGACCGGCTGATGAAAGAAAGCGCCGTGCGGGAAACCGCCAAGACGGCACACTAGAGCGCTTCACCATTTCACAGAAACGGTGAAGCGCTCTATCTCTTTGTTTTGACGCAATTCCGGACGGAAAACCGTTCACACTTTTCCTGGAATTGCTCTAATTCGCTCTATCTTGCTGGTTCAACAGTCGGACGCCGGCTTGGACCATGCCGGGGTGGCGATTTCTCCCTGAAACGCGTAATGCCACGCCACGACAGCGCCTGGTGTGCCGACCGGCAGGGAACCGGTATGGCGAAAAGCTTGGACCGACGCCATATGAGCGACGGGATCTGAAAGGGACGAAACGAAAATGACGATTGCGAAGGAAACGGCCGGGCTTCTGGCGAAACTGGGCGTTGCCGAGGGCGCGCTTACGGGCCGCGACCTCATCGTGCGCAGCCCGGTGACCGGCGAGCAGATCGCCGCGCTGAAGACCATCTCGCCGGCCGATGCGACGACGACCATCGACAATGCCCACAAGGCTTTCCTGGCGTGGCGGCAGGTGCCGGCTCCCAAGCGCGGCGAGCTGGTGCGGCTGCTCGGCGAGGAATTGCGCACACACAAGGCCGAGCTTGGCCGGTTGGTGTCGATCGAAGTCGGCAAGATCCCGTCCGAAGGCCTTGGCGAAGTGCAGGAGATGATCGACATCTGCGATTTCGCCGTCGGCCTCTCGCGGCAGTTGTACGGCCTGACCATTGCCACCGAGCGTCCCGGCCATCGCATGATGGAAACTTGGCATCCGCTGGGTGTCGTCGGCGTCATCTCGGCCTTCAATTTTCCGGTCGCGGTGTGGTCGTGGAACGCGGCACTTGCGCTGGTCTGCGGCGACGCGGTGGTGTGGAAGCCGTCCGAGAAGACACCGCTGACGGCGCTCGCCTGCGAAGCGATCTTCAAGCGTGCAGCAGAACGTTTCGGCGATGCGCCGAAGGGGCTGGCACCGGTGCTGATCGGCGATCGTGCCGTCGGCGAGATCCTGGTCGATCATCCCAAGGTGCCGCTGGTCTCGGCCACCGGCTCGACCCGCATGGGCAGGGACGTCGGACCGCGGCTGGCGAAGCGCTTTGCCCGTGCCGTGCTGGAGCTCGGCGGCAACAATGCCGGCATCGTCTGCCCGACGGCCGATCTGGACATGGCGCTCCGCGCTATCGCCTTCGGAGCCATGGGCACGGCCGGGCAGCGCTGCACGACGCTCAGGCGCCTGTTCGTGCATGAGAGCGTCTATGATGCTTTGCTGCCGCAGTTAAGGAAGGCCTATGAAAGCGTCTCGGTCGGCGATCCGCTGGAGACAAGCGCTCTGGTCGGCCCGCTGATCGACAAGGCTGCCTACGAGAATATGCAGAAGGCGCTGGAGCAGGCGGCTTCGCATGGCGGTAAGATAACCGGTGGAATGCGGGTCGAGAACGGCCATCCCGAGGCCTACTATGTGCGTCCGGCGCTGGTCGAAATGCCGCGGCAGGTTTCGCCGGTGACGGAGGAGACCTTCGCGCCGATCCTCTATGTGATGAAATATACGGACTTCGACGCCGTGCTGGAAGAACACAATGCGGTGGGAGCGGGGCTGTCATCGTCGATCTTTACCCGCGACCTGCAGGAATCCGAGCGCTTTCTTAGCGTCGACGGATCGGACTGCGGCATCGCCAACGTCAATATCGGCACGTCAGGGGCCGAGATCGGCGGTGCCTTCGGTGGCGAGAAGGAGACCGGCGGCGGCCGCGAGTCGGGGTCCGATGCCTGGAAGGCCTATATGCGGCGCGCCACCAATACGGTGAATTATTCCAAGGCGCTGCCGCTTGCGCAGGGCGTGTCGTTCGACATCGATTGAAATGCCGGACCTTCGTCGCGGTGGCGCCAACATCGCGACGAAGGCGTTCGACTCGCTGTTCAGCTTGCTTCGGAAGTTACAACACAGTTGTCGAAGGCTGCATCGATGATGGCGAGCTTGACCGCCTGGGCGGTCATGTATTCCTGATAGAACTCGCTCGACACCCACATGACCGAATGACCGCGCTGGCCCAGCCAGCCGATGCTGCCGAGTTCCTCGGCATCGCGCAATTTGCGCGACAGGTGAGTCCGGGAAAGCTTGAGCCAGTTCGCAAAATCCCGGATTGAGACGACACCGGTCGGAATTCGGTCCAGATCGGCATGATCGGGATCGACGCCGGACATCAGCCAATCCATGACGATGCCGCCATTGTCGAGCCAGGTGAACAAGGAAAAAGTCTGTCTTGGCTCGCGCACGGCATGCGACGAAAGCAGGCCGTCGGCCACCAGTGGCTGCAATTTGGCGAGCGCATCCGGTTGTGCGACGAATGCCACCAGTCGAGATCCACCGTCCAGGCTGTCCAGCGTTTTCAGATGGGCCATGACCCAGCCGGCAACCGTCTCCAGAGTGCCCGCCGTCGGCTCAAACGGGCGGATGCGCCCGTATTTGATCGGCAAATGCCGGATGAAACCGTAATGCAGCATCTCCTTCAGGAAGGCGTCGGCGGTGTTGCGGCTGGCCACCAAATGCCGGCAGGTATCGTCCATGAACCGTGCGGACGTAAGTCCCTTGCGATGATCGTCCGGCTCTCGATCGAAATACAAGCCAAGGCCGATATGGGCCATCAGCCAACGTTGTTGGGTGGCGAATACGGAGGCCAGCCGCGGGTTCGCTTCATAGGTCTGGAGCAGCGTCCGCGACTGAGCCTGGACATGCCGACGCAATGCCGGATGGCTGGCAATGTCTTCAGAAACCAGCGCCATCCCCGCCGAGCCCAACCAAATTTGCAACTGGAAATACCGGTCACAATTTCAGCCTTCGCGGACCGTGTCCAGAGCCGGCGCATCAGGATACCAGCTGAATCCCGCCGGTTAGCAATTCCGCGACTGGGTCGCCGAGGACCTGATCTCGCGAAGCGCTGATCTTGCCGCACGAGACTAGCCTGCTCGAACCCATAATGGTGGCTTCGCCTGGCCAGCCGGCGTTCCCGACGGCGACGCGGAACCAACACCAGTTTTGCTCGTTGAAGAACGCTGATTGGACCGAGACAGTGAGGAACTACAGAATGGAGAATGGCCCTTTTGCCACGCCGCCCGCAGCTTTCCGGCAAACAGCGTCGGTCTGGCCGCGTGCGCTCAAGTGGCTGCTGCGCCGGGTGCGCAGTGCCTCCGACAGCTCGGGAACCATGTTGAAGCCAATCCTGTCCGAACCCGAGGATGATAGCGGGCCTACTCCGCCTCGACGCGCCTGAGGGTGACCGCGCTGCGATCTTGACGCCAAAAATGACCGCTCACATATCCTTTTAGGGCCGCGCCGCAGCCGACGGTCATGACCGCTTCGAAGGCCTGCCACGGCGGCGTGTCCGCCTGATGCGGAAGGCAAGAGCGGCAGTGGCGCGCAACGGCGGAACCATCGGGCATGCTTGGCTATTAGATACAGGCGGCTGCTGGTCTGCCGGGCCAGGAGCCTTTACTAATGATCATCAATCCCCCACCGGAAAGCGCCATCCCGGCATCCGTTCCGTCGGTCGATCCAAAAGCCGCCCCGACGCCTCGCAATGCCGAAGCGGAGGTCTTTTATATCGAAGCGATCCGCGAACTTGTCGCGACCGGCATCCCCTTTCTCGTCGCCGGCACCTATGCCGTAAGCGCCTATACCGGGATCATCCGCCCGACCAAGGATCTCGACATTTTCTGCAAGGCCGGCGACTGCCCGCGCATCCTCGCTCATTTCAAGCGGATCGGCTACGCCGTCGTGGTCGAGGACGACCGGTGGCTCGGCAAAGTGTTCAAGGGGACGCATTTTTTCGACGTCATTTTCGCCTCAATGAACGGCACAATGCCGGTCGACGACCAGTGGCTGGAGCACGCCCGTCAGGGCGAATTGCTGGGCAGCCAGGTGCGGATCATCGGTCCCACCGAGCTTGTCTGGTCCAAATGTTTCATCCAGGACCGCGGCCGCCACGATGGCGCCGACGTTTCGCACACCATCCTCAAGACGCACGACCAGATCGACTGGCAAAGGCTGCTTTCCTACATGGAAGTCCATTGGGAAGTTCTGCTGATGCATCTCTTGAACTTCCGATGGATCTATCCGTCGGAGCGGGGCCGCGTACCCGCCTGGCTGCTCGACGAGCTGCTTGACCGGCTGGCCAGGCAGCGCGAATTGCCACCTTCCCGGATGAAAATCTGCCGTGGGCGCATGCTTTCACGAACCGACTATGAGATCGACGTCAAGGACTGGGGCTTTGCCGACGTCGGCGGTGAAGGAGAACATAGCAATGGCTGACGAGCTCGAAACTGCTTCGGCAAAGGCGGAAAACGGCGGCACACTCAAAGTCGCCGCCATTGGCGATCTGCATGTCGGCAAGGAAGACCAGGCCTCGTACCGCGATCTTTTCGGCGAGATGTCGCGTGAAGCCCAGGTTCTCGTGCTGACGGGTGACCTTACCAATCTCGGCAAGCCTCGGGAGGCCGAAATCCTTGCCGAGGAACTGCGTGCCTGCACGATCCCGGTCGTCGCCGTACTTGGCAACCACGACTATGAGTCAGGCGCCGTCGACCAGGTCACCGACATTCTGCGCCAGGCGGGCGTTCACCTGCTCGACGGTGAAGCGACAGAGATTCACGAGGTCGGGTTCGTTGGGGTCAAGGGCTTCGTTGGCGGTTTTGGATCGCGCATGCTCGGCTCCTTCGGCGAACCAGCGATCAAGTCAATGGTGGCGGAAAGCGTGAACGAAGCGATGCGGCTTGAAAACGCGATGCGGCAGGTCCGCGCCAAACGCACGCTTGTCGTTCTGCACTACGCGCCTGTCGTCGAGACGGTCGAAGGCGAGCCGCTGGAGATATTCCCGTTTCTCGGTTCGTCACGCCTGGCCGAGACAATAGACCGGTTCCAGGTCAGCGCGGTGGTGCATGGTCATGCGCATCGCGGCGCCTATGAGGGCCGCACGCCGGGCGGGGCGCCGGTCTATAACGTTGCCATGCATGTCGCCAAGCCGACCGGCCGCCCCTACGCCATGCTCGAAATCTGACAGGCGGCGCCACCGGCGCAAGCAATCGTCAGTGCACACTGCAGAATGATCACGGCAATTGCCGGGTAACAGCCATCCGCTTCGGTGGAATGTCGTTTTCATCCGGGTTGGGAACGGGATCCTCGTCGGGGAGCCTGTCGGGGTCCGGCTCACGCACGGGCTTGGGATCGGGGATGGGAGGCGGTGGCACCGGGGTCGGTGTTGGCTCGGGTGTGGGAATAGTGGCCATCGTAATCATCTCCTCTTGGCGCAGAACAACGCAATGGGCCAGCTGGTTCCCGGCTTCCTCGTTTTTGGAAAATCACACGGTCGCACTTGGCCGGTCAGCCCATCTCCGGATTCGGCTGGCTGCCGCCCGACTTGTTTGACCGCAGCAGCAGCGCCAGCGGAACGAGCAGGGCGGTTGCCACCGCGCAGTAGCGGAAGACATCGACATAGGCGAGTAGCGTGGCCTGGCGGGCGATCAACTGGCCAAGCCAGCCGATCGCCTGCTGCTTCGCCTCGACTATCGGCGAACCCTGGGCGACGAAATGATCGGTCGCCTGCCGAAGCGCCTGCTGATAGGCGGGCGACGATTGCACGGTGTGGCCGACCAGATTCGATTGATGGATCTGGGAGCTTTGCGCAATGACGGTGTTGGACAGCGAGACGCCGATGCTGCCGCCGATATTGCGGGCAACGTTGATCAGCGCCGATGCCTGGTTGGTCTTCTGCGGGGGCAAACCGACATAGGCCGCGGTCGAGATGGGAATGAACAGGAACGGCAGTCCGACCATCAGGAAAACACGGGCAAAGGCAAAGAAGCGGAAGCTGGCGTCCGGAGTAAGCGAGGTCATATGCCAAAGGGCCACTGCGACCACCGACATGCCCATCATGATCAGGTATTTAGGCTGCACGATGCTGCCTACAAATCCGGACACCGGCATCAAGATCAGCATGGCGATGCCGCCCGGCATCATCGAAAGGCCCGAGAGCGTCGCGGTGTAGGCAAATGTCGTCTGCTGCAGCTGCGGCACGATCTGGGTGGTGCTGAACAGGATAGCACCGACCGCCATCATGACCAGGAAGGCCGTGCCGAACTGGCGCGTGAACAATAGGCGCATGTCGACGACCGGATCGCTGCGACTGAGTTCCCATGGGATAAGCAGCAGGAATGCGATCGCGGAAATCACTGCGAAAGTGGTGATGAAATCCGAGGCGAACCAATCGTAGCGCTGGCCCCGGTCGAGAAATATCTCCAGGCACCCCAAGGCTATCGCCACCAGGACGAAGCCGACCCCGTCGATCTTCAGGCCGCCTTTCAGCCGTTCCTTGCGTTCGCGTTCGAGGACGTCCGGTTCGACCACCAGCCATTGCACCAGGGCCAGCGACAGGATGCCGAACGGCACGTTGATGAAGAAGATCCAGTGCCAGGAGAAATGGTCTGTCAGCCAGCCGCCGATTGTCGGCCCGACCGTCGGTGCGACGATGACGGCAATGCCGTAAAGTGCGAAGGCTTGCGAGCGCTTTTCAGGCGGAAAGGTGTCGGCAAGGATCGATTGCTCGCTTGGCGCCATGCCGCCGCCGCCGAGGCCCTGAAGGACCCTGAACAGGATGAGCAGTTCCAGGTTGGGCGCCAGTCCGCACAGCAGCGACGCGACGGTGAAGGTCGCAACGCAGAGCATGTAGTAGCGCTTGCGGCCGATGACGCTTGCCAGCCAGCCGCTGACCGGGATGATCACCGAGTTGGCGACGAGATAGGTGGTAATCACCCAGGTGCTTTCGTCCATTCCGGCCGCCAGGCTGCCGGCGATGTTGCGCAGGGCGACATTGGCGATCGAGGTGTCCAGCACCAGCATGAAAGTGGCGATGGAGACGACGACGGCGATGAGCCAGGGATTGTGCGTCCCGGCGGCGGATCGGCTTTCGCCCTGATTTCTGGCGGTTTCGCCGCTCATCGCACCTTGACCGTCGGCACCACCGACAGGCCAGGGCCGAGAAGCACATCCGGCGGCTTGTCGAAGACGATCTTGACCGGCACGCGCTGCACCACCTTGACGTAGTTGCCGGTGGCATTTTCAGCCGGCAGGAGGCTGAAGGCGGTGCCGCTGCCGGCCTGGATGCTGTCGACGCGGCCATGGAAGGACTTGTCCGGGTAGGCATCGATATCAATGTCGACCGGCTGTCCCTGCCGCATCAGGTCGAGCTGCGTCTCCTTGAAATTGGCCTTCACCCAGACCTCGTCGGGAACGAACATCATCAATACCTGGCCGGGTTGGGCGTAGGTGCCGTTAGCGGCGGAAATGCTCGTTGCCCGCCCGGCTGCGGGTGCTGCGATAGTCGTGCGCGACAGCGTCGTGCGGGCTTGCTCCTGGCTGGCCTTGGCCTGATCGAGCTGCGCCTCGGCGCTCCTGGCCTGTGCCCGCAAGACCGAAACCTGGCTTTTTGCGGAGGCGACATTGGCCTCGGCGCTGTCCAGCGCGGCCTGGTCCTGACGCAACGTCGATGCCGCCTGCTGCGCCTGCTGTTGCGTTGCTGTGCCCCTGGCCAGGAGTTCGCGATTGCGTTGATCCTCGGCCTTGGCGAAATCAAGCGCTGCCTTGGCCTGTGCAACCTGTTTCTGGGCAGCGTTCACCTTTGCGTTTTGAGCCTCGATCTGGGCGGTGACATTGACGATTTCGGCCTCGGCCGCGGCGACGCCGGCGTCGGCCTGCTTCAGGTTTGCCTGATAGTCGCTGTCGTCGATACGCAGGAGGACATCGCCCACCTGTACATGCTGATTGTCGGTAACCGCCAGCTCGGTAATGCGGCCGGCTATTTGAGCGCCGATCGTCACCGTGCGGGCGTCAATGAAGGCGTCGTCGGTCGATTCGTACTGGCGAGCGTTCAGCCACCAGATCGCGATGCCTGCCGCGACGAGCAACAGCGCAAGCGCGATCGCTGCAGCCGCATAGGGATGGCGCCTGGGAAAGCCGAGCAGACCGGCCTTTCGTTGCGAGGCGTTCCCGTCGGGTTTTTCCTGCCGCGGCTCTGCCGATCGCTCACGAGATTCTCGAACCGGGGCCGGTTGCTCCCGGGTTTCATTTACAGGCTCGACGTCTTGCTCGACGCGTTGAGGCTTCGTGTCCAACGGAATTGCTTTCAAGACTGATACTGATATTGCAGCCGCCGAAGCGGACGCAAAGCCAAACGGCAAGCTTCCGCAAAAGTTCCTGTCTGGAACCGGGTTCGGTTAACGGGTCGACATCGAACACAGGCGGGGGCGCGTCGGAATTCGAGCGCCGCTTCACCGGGCAGGTGATCCGTACGCCTCATGTTGCGGCGGTCGGCCTTGTCAGCGCTCCATGGCGCGATAATTGCTCATGTAGGCGTGGGCGAATTCACCTGTCGACAGGAGCCGACCATGAAACATCAAACACTCGACCAACTGCAGGCCGTCGCGGAAGTTGAGTCCTTCGCGGCGTATCCGGCGATGACTCGAACCCAGCGGATTGAACGTTGGGCGGAACTTCTCGAACAAAACCCGACGCGATGCCTTGGGGCGCTTCCAGGCACCGAATATATGAACAGGGAAGCGCGCGACAGATCGCGTGGGGCTGGGACGCCGCTCACTGTCGCCTTCGAGGATCCGGTTCTGCGTGCCATGGGCCTCAGCGATGATACCTATGGTGAGGCAAAGCGCTTCTTCGAACTGAGCGACCGGCAGTTGCACCAAATCGTTTGCCATTGCCATGTCGGCGCTACGATGCAAGCGAGATGGGCCGCTGCCAGGGTGCGCGGGATAGTTCGCGGCAACAGATTTGTTGCCTGGCTGAAGGGCCTGATCGTGCATTGAGGCGGTACGAGGAACGGCGGAACACGCGTTCTTTCCGCGCCGTGGAGAGCGCTTCCGAACTTGGAAGGGCTCGTGCCGCGTCGGGCCGCGCAGATTGTGAAACTCCTCGACGCTTGGCTGCGCCTTGTCGCGGCCATGCGTCTGTCTTTGATGCGAGAATTTGAGTTGGCCTGCCGCAATTGAGGGCCGTCGCCGGACGGGCGTCCGAGCGCCGTCCAGGCCTGCCTGCGCGGCTACTAACGATGATGATCCTGCGATCGGGGACGATCCTGCGACCTGGCTACACTAGCGATCGATTTCTCCGAACACGATGTCGAGCGAGCCGATGATCGCGGCAACGTCGGCGATCATATGGCCTCGGGACAGGAAATCCATCGCTTGCAGGTGGGCGAAGGAAGGTGCGCGGATCTTGCATCGGTAGGGAACATTGCCTCCGTCCGACACGAGGTAGACGCCGAACTCGCCCTTCGGTGCCTCGACGGCGGCATAGACTTCACCGATCGGCACGCGAATGCCTTCGGTATAAAGTTTGAAGTGGTGGATCGTCGCTTCCATCGAGCGCTTCATCGTGGCACGGGGCGGCGGCGTGATCTTGTGGTTCGGGATCGCGACCGGCCCCTGACCTTCTGGTGAGCGCAACTTTTCCAGACATTGCCGCATGATGCGGACCGACTGGCGCATTTCCTCCATGCGTACGAGATAGCGGTCGTAGCAGTCGCCATGCTTGCCGACCGGGATGTCGAAATCCATCTCCGAATAGCATTCGTATGGCTGCGCCTTGCGCAGGTCCCAGGACGCGCCCGATCCGCGCACCATCACGCCGGAAAAGCCCCAGGCCCAGGCATCATCGAGGCCGATCACGCCGACATCGACATTGCGCTGCTTGAAAATACGGTTCTCGGTCAACAGCTCTTCGAGATTGTCGCAGACCTTGAGGAACGGATCGCAGAACTTCCAGATGTCGTCGAGGAGTTCCGGCGGCAGATCCTGATGCACGCCGCCAACCCTGAAATAATTCGCGTGCATGCGGGCACCGGACGCGCGCTCATAAAAGACCATCAGCTTCTCGCGCTCGACGAAACCCCAGAGCGGCGGCGTCAGCGCGCCGATGTCCATGGCTTGCGTGGTGACGTTGAGGAGGTGAGATAGCAGCCGGCCTATTTCGCAGAAAAGCACGCGAATGAGCTGCCCGCGTCTCGGAACCGATATTTCGAGGAGCTTCTCGGCAGCGAGACAGAATGCATGCTCCTGGTTCATCGGCGCGACGTAGTCGAGCCGGTCGAAATAGGGCAAGGCCTGCAGGTAGTTCTTGTACTCGATGAGCTTTTCGGTGCCGCGATGCAGCAGGCCGATATGGGGATCGGCACGTTCCACGATCTCGCCGTCGAGTTCGAGCACCAGCCGCAGGACGCCGTGAGCGGAGGGATGTTGTGGCCCGAAATTGATGGTGAAGTTGCGAACTGCAGCCTCGGCCATGACAGTCCTCCGCAATCAGGCGGACTTCCGTTCCGTGCCGGAACCGGCTTGTCCGCTTTCAGCCGCTCACGTCGTCGTCTGGATGATCAGCGTGAGCGTGCCGTCGCCGTCGATATTGGCCGCCACGACCTGCGTGGAATTAAGTCCGTTCGCCGCCAGTGCCGATGCCGCCTGCGGCGATGCGTCGATCGAACTTTGCAGGATGCGCAAATCCTCGGCGCTGGTCTGGGTGACGACGGCCTCCGCCTGTGCCTTGACGTCAGGAGGCAGATCCTCCATCGCCACGATTGTCACTGCGGTGAAATTCTGGGCGGAGAAGGCTTGGTCAGGTGTAGCCTGGTCGGGAGTGGTCCCTTCGGGCGTGGCTTGCTCTGGCAGGGATTGCGGCGCCGTTGGCGGCACAGGGGCAAGCTCTGGTCCCACGGCTTGCGCATAGACCGGCGAGGCAAGCGCCAGTGCCGAAAGTGTGGCAATTGTCGTCGATAGGCGCATGGCCGTTCCTTCCGTTTTGCTCAGCGGACGATCAATTCGGTGACGACAAAACCATCGTGTCGAAATATGGTTCCGTGACCGGGGAGCTGTCTTGCCGAAAGCCGTGATTGTCGCGGAAAGCAGGGCGCGAAATCCGGCGTTGCCTGTCTCAGGCAGCGGTGTGGCTGCGATCGGGCTGCGGCCAGCGCTGCAACGCCTCACGGCCCTGAGCGGTCAGTTCGTAGATCCCGCGATCGGTGCGTGCGAACCAGCGATACACATTGTGCAGCAGGATCTTGGGCGCGTTCGGCAGGTTGGGCTTCAAGTCACGCGGTCGCTTTGGGCCGTCGGCGAGGGCTGCGGCGCATGCCAGCGCCTGCTGGCGATAAGCGGTCATGATCGGCGCACGCGAGCCGCCGCCGGCGACAGGATCGCCCTGCCGACGCCGATGTTCGTCAATTAGCTTCGAGCGGCGCCGGGGATCGCGACGCGGAGCCAATGCCGTCGGGCTGAGCAGCACCTGAACCTCGCCGTTCGTTCGCACGCCAAGCAGGCCAAAGCCGAGGCGACGGCAGAGATTGCGGTATCTCACATCGCTCTCACGGCCCTTGCCACGGGTCGACATACATGCCGCAAGCCAGACCTCGTCGCTCGCCGCCATACGGTCGACCCCTTGGAGGACCAGCTCAAGGTTGAACGTCAGCTTCAGCTCGCAGATGACGACGATCGGTGGAGAGTCGGCACTCAGCGCCAGCAGATCGCAGCCGCCGATCTCGCCCTTGACCATAAATCCCAGGCCTTCCAGGAAGGCCTTGACCGGGCTGTAGAGTGACGTTTCGAGCATGGGCCTTTGTCGGCTGCGAATCATCCCGCCGATCGGCGGTTCAACGCGATGATCGCTCCTTGCCGTTGAACAGGAGGTAAACGACGGCCGAGCAAGTGGTCAGAGCCGTGCCATGGCCGCTTGCCAATTTGGTATGCTGGTATAATGTGTACCTGAGGTAGCATGCTCCACGTAGCTGCGCTGCGCTGGACATTCGGGCGCCCGAGACATCGTCCATGGCATCGTCATTCGAGCGGCGGCTCCCCTGCGTTTTCTAATCCGCCAACCGGCGGTAATGTGCATACAAGTCAATGGGATGACGATCGGCAGGGCCGTCGTTGGAATTCAGGAGTAACGGACACATGACAACGATTGCGCTGTTTGGTGCGGGCGGCAAAATGGGTTACCGTCTGTCGACCAACTTTCGCGGATCTCCCTATACGATACGCCATGTCGAGGTCAGCGACGCCGGCCGCGAGCGGCTTAAGTCGGGCCTCGGCATCGATGCCGTCAGCGCCGATGAGGCGCTTGATGGCGCCGATGTGGTGATCCTGGCGGTGCCGGACACGCACATCGGCAAGGTTGCGGCGAGTATCGAGAGCAAGCTTGCATCAGGCACGATGGTCGTCGTGCTCGACGCCGCAGCACCTTTCGCCGGGCATTTGCCGAAGCGGCCGGACCTGACCTATTTCGTCACCCACCCGTGCCATCCGCCGATCTTCAACGACGAGACCGACATGGCGGCCAAGAAGGATTATTTCGGCGGCGTCAAGGCCAAGCAGCACATGGTCAGCGCCTTGATGCAGGGACCGGAGGAGGATTTCGCCAAGGGTGAGGCGATCGCAAAGATCATCTGGGCGCCGGTCATGCGCTCGCATCGCGTCACGGTCGATCAGATGGCGCTGCTCGAGCCCGGCCTCTCGGAGACTGTCTGCGCCTCGCTGCTCGTCGTCATGAAAGAGGCCGTCGACGAGGTGGTGGCGCGCGGGGTCGATAAGCAGGCGGCGCTCGATTTCCTGCTTGGCCATATGAACGTGCTTGGCGCCGTCATCTTCGGCGAAACCAAAGGCGTGTTCTCCGACGCCTGCAACAAGGCGATAGAGTTCGGCAAGCCGGTGCTGATGCGCGACGACTGGAAGCGGGTGTTCGAGCCGGAGGAGATTGCCGCGAGCATTCAGCGCATCACGTGAGGGCAGCGACGCGTTCACCGGAACATGTCACCTGAAATTGTCATTGACTCATTATACCAGTTGGCTTAGCTGTTCGATGGATTGGGCCGTCAAGCTTCGCAGCAGGCTCAGGGGCTGGATGAGTGGAGGATAGGGGAAGCGGTCCGTCGGGGTGAAGTCGGCCAAGGCTTGTGAATCTGACGCGACCCGCCGCCTACGCCCGCTAACGAAATCGAATGCATATAGCCTTGCGACAAGGCACGGATTTTCAACGGGAGGAATACATGAAACTGACACGCAGAATGACGCTTGCGGCTTTTGCCGGCATGCTGGCGCTTGGCACCGCCGCCCCCGCCTATGCGGCGGATTTGATCGCCATCATCACGCCCTCGCATGACAATCCGTTCTTCAAGGCGGAAGCTGTCGGCGCGGAGGCCAAGGCCAAGGAACTCGGCTACGAGGCGTTGGTGCTCGTCCATGACGACGACGCCAACAAGCAGTCCGAATTGATCGACACGGCGATCGGCCGCGGCGCCAAGGCGATCATCCTCGACAATGCCGGCGCCGACGCCACCGTCGCCGCCGTGCAGAAGGCCAAGGACGCAGGCGTTCCTTCCTTCCTGATCGATCGCGAGATCAATGCCACCGGCGTTGCCGTCGCGCAGATCGTCTCCAACAATTATCAGGGCGCCCAGCTCGGCGCGCAGGAATTCGTCAAGCTGATGGGCGAAAAGGGTAATTTCGTCGAGCTCGTCGGCAAGGAATCCGACACCAATGCCGGCATCCGCTCCAAGGGTTACCACGACGTCATCGACGACTACCCGGACCTCAAGATGGTGGCGCAGCAGTCGGCCAACTGGAGCCAGACCGAGGCCTATTCAAAGATGGAATCGATCCTTCAGGCCAATCCCGATATCAAGGGCGTGATCTCCGGCAATGACACGATGGCGATGGGCGCTTATGCGGCACTTGCCGCTGCCGGCCGCAAGGACGTGATCGTCGTCGGCTTCGACGGGTCAAACGACGTGCGCGACTCGATCACCTCCGGCGGTATCAAGGCGACGGTCCTGCAGCCGGCCTTCGCGCAGGCGCAGATGGCGGTCGAGCAGGCAAACGACTTCATCAAGAACAAGAAGTCTCCCGCCGAAGAAAAGCAGCTGATGGACTGCGTCCTGGTCAATGGCGACAATGCCGCCAAGCTGGAGACATTCGCGCTCACAAACTGAGCCGATGTAACATCAAGCAGCAAGGGACGAGCCTCCGGTTCGTCCCTTGCTGCCATTTCGCCCTTGCTTCCATTTCTCAGGGTGCTCCTGACCGCCATGCCGAACGAGCCGACATGTTCAACACGCTGACCCGGCCGATCCTTGTCGCGCCGTTCCTTGCAGCCATAGTCAGCCTGACCGCCTGCAAGATCCTGCCGACGCCGTCAGCGGAAAACGGCGGCACTGGCTCCGCGTTCAATCCCGACAAGATGGTCGAGGACGTCTGGGCGGCGAAAGTGATACCCTATCTGCAGCAGAAGGCCGGGCCGTTTGCCGAGGTTCATGCCTTGGCCAAGACCGATCCCGCCGCCGCCGGCGCCAAATACGGCAACCCGAAAAAGCAGGCGAATTCGCCGTGGACCTTCGCCGTTCGGCTCGAGGGCAAGGTCGTTGCAGCCAATACACAGTCACGCGCGGCGACGATGGACGTCGATGCCGACGGCGACGGCAAGGCGGACGCGCGGGTGCAGATCGGACCCGCCATGCGCGGAACCGCGCTGCGCGACAGCCTCGACTTCATCCAGTTCAACGATTTCACCAACCAGATCGACTTCGCCCAGTTCGGCAAGGCTTTCAACGCCTATGCCGACAAGACCGTGCTTTCCAAGCTGCCGCGCGAGGCACTCGAGGGCCGCAGCGTCGAGGTACTCGGCGCCTATACGCCGGGCAGTGGCCAGGACCTGCCGCTGGTGACGCCGGCGGAGGCAAAGATCGGACCGAAGCCATGAGCGGCGATCAAGATGTCATCCTGAAGCTGGAGGATGTCTCGAAGGTCTATTCCGGCACCGTCGCGGTCAAGCGGGCGAATTTCGAGGTGCGCAAGGGCGCGGTCAACGTGCTGGTCGGCGAAAACGGAGCCGGCAAATCGACGCTGATGAAGATCATCGCCGGTGTCGAGCAGCCGACACTCGGGCGCATCCTGCTGGACGGCGAGGAGGTTTCCTTCTCGTCATCCGGGGACGCGGTGAATCGCGGCATCGGCATGGTTTTCCAGGAGCTGAACCTGTTCGGCAACCTGACTGTCGCCGAAAATATTTTCGCCACCCGCGAGATCACCAATCGTTTCCGCAAGATCGACCGCAAAGAGCAGGAGCGCCGCGCGGCGGAATTCCTTGAACGCCTGGAAGCCGGCATCCGGCCGGACATGCTGGTCGAGGATCTGCGCATCGGCCAGCAGCAGCTGGTCGAGATCGCCAAGGCGGTTTCGCTCGATGCGCGCATCCTGATCATGGACGAGCCGACGTCGGCGCTTAGCGCGGCGGAAGTCGAGGTCCTGTTCAAGGTGATTGCCGATCTCAAGGCGCGCGGCGTGGCAATCGTCTACATCTCGCACCGGCTCGAGGAACTGATCCGCATCGGCGACACCATCACCGTGCTGCGCGATGGGCGCATCACCGGCCAGGCGGAGATGAAAGACGTCGACACCCAGTGGATCGTGCGGCAGATGATCGGCTCGGACGCCAAGGACTTCGCCAAGGCCGACGGTCATGTGCCGGGCGAGGAAATATTCCGCGCCGAGGACATCTGCTTGCCGCGCGTCACCGGCGGGCTGGCGGTCGATCACGTCTCGCTATCGCTGCGCGCCGGCGAAATCCTCGGCATCTATGGCCTGATGGGCGCCGGACGCAGCGAGCTGTTCGATTGCATCATGGGCCGCCACGGCCATTCGACCGGCACGATATTCATTGCCGGCAAAAAAGTGCACGAGCGCGACACGACGCGGCGCATCCGGCGCGGTCTGGCGCTGATCCCTGAAGACCGCCAGCGCGAAGGGCTGGTGTCGATCCTCTCCGTCGCCAGCAATCTCACGCTGGCCAGCCTGTCGCGTTTCGTGCACCTGTTCCACATTCGCGGTGCCGCCGAACGACAGGCGGTGACCCAGACGGTGCGCGAACTGGCTATCAAGGTCGCCGATCCGGCGCAGGAAGTCTCGTCGCTATCGGGGGGCAACCAGCAGAAGGTGGTGATCGGCAAGGCGCTGCTCACCGGACCGAAGGTGCTGCTGATGGACGAGCCGAGCCGCGGCATCGACGTCGGCGCCAAGGCCGACGTGTTCCGCACCATGCGCAAGCTGTCGCGCGACGGCCTGGGGATCCTGTTTGCCACCTCGGATCTCGATGAGGTGATGGCGTTGTCCGACCGCATCGCAGTGATGAGCAATGGAAAACTGACCGGCATGTTCGACCGCGCAGAGGCGACGGAGGCCGCGCTCGTCGCTGCTTCAGCCCTCGGCCACGGACCGGTCCCGCACGGAGAGCAAGGCGCATGACTGACATTCCAGCCAAGGCGGCGGTCACCTCGATGTCGAGCGGCTCGGTCCTGCTGATGCTGATGAAGGCGAGGACGTTCATCGCGCTGATCGCCGTGCTGTTATTCTTCTCGATAGCTGCCCCCAATTTCCTATCGGCCGCCAATCTTATCCTGATGTCGAAGCACGTGGCGCTGAACGCATTCCTTGCAATGGGCATGACCTTCGTCATCATCACCGGCGGCATCGACCTGTCGGTCGGCTCGATCGTCGGCCTGTGCGGCATGGTGGCCGGCTATCTCGTGCTCAACGGCATCGACCTGCAGGTCGGCTACACCATCTATTTCAACGTCTTCGAGATCGCACTGATCACGCTTGCCGTCGGCATATTGATCGGCGCCGTCAACGGCTTGCTGATCACCAGGCTTAACGTTGCGCCGTTCATCGCCACGCTCGGCGTGCTCTATGTCGCGCGCGGCCTGGCGCTGCTGTCGTCGGACGGCCGTACCTTCCCCAATCTCGTCGGCAAGCCGGAGCTTGGTACCACCGGGTTCGGCTTCCTCGGCGCCGGCCGGTTGCTCGGCCTGCCGGTCGCGCTGTGGATTTTGCTCGTCGTTGCGCTAGGGGCGGCCTATCTCGCCAAATATACCCCGCTCGGCCGCCACATCTTCGCCGTCGGCGGCAATGAGCGGGCGGCACGGATTTCAGGCGTCCGCGTCAACATGGTGAAGATGTTCGTCTACATGTTCTCCGGCTTCTGCGCGGCGATCGTCGGGCTGATCATCTCGTCCGAACTGATGGCCTCGCATCCCGCGACTGGAGAGAGCTTCGAGTTGAATGCCATTGCCGCGGCAGTGCTCGGCGGCACCTCGATGTCGGGCGGACGTGGTACGATCGGCGGTACCATTGTCGGCGCCTTCGTCATCGGCATCCTTTCGGACGGGCTGGTGATGATGGGGGTGAGCTCGTTCTGGCAGATGGTGATCAAGGGCCTCGTCATCATCGTCGCCGTCGTCGTCGACCAGGCACAGCGCCGATTGCAGAGCCGGGTGACGCTGATGCAGATGGCAAAGGCCGGCTGATATGGCGGAACTGCGAGGAGCGCTGATCGGCTGCGGCTTCTTTGCCGTCAACCAGATGCATGCCTGGCGTGACGTCGAGGGTGCCTCGATCGCCGCCATCTGCGACCGCGATCCGGAGCGGCTGCGGATCGTCGGCGACCAGTTCGGGATTGCGCGGCGCTATACGGACGCGTCAGCGCTGTTTGCCGGCGAAAGGCTGGATTTCGTCGACATCGCCACCACCGCACCAAGCCACAGAATGCTCGTCGAGATGGCGGCGCAGCACGGCGTTCCGGCAATCTGCCAAAAACCGTTTGCGCCGACGCTTGCCGACGCCCAGGCGATGGTGACGGCCTGCGCCGACGCCGGCGTGCCGCTGATGGTGCATGAGAATTTTCGCTGGCAGTCGCCGATCCAGGCAGTGCGTACCGTGCTCGACAGCGGCGAAATCGGCGCTCCCTTCTTCGGACGGATCTCGTTCCGCTCTGCTTATGACGTATTTTCCGGCCAGCCTTATCTGGCGACGGGAAAGCGCTTCATCATCGAGGATCTCGGGATCCACATCCTCGACGTCGCCCGCTTTCTGCTGGGCGACGTCTCGACCGTCACCGCGCGAACGGCGCGCGTCAACCCTGCCATTGCCGGCGAGGACGTTGCGACGATGCTGATGGACCACATGGGCGGCGCCACTTCCGTGGTCGACTGCAGCTACGCCAGCAAGCTCGCTACCGAGCCGTTCCCCGAGACGCTGATCGAGATCGATGGCAGCGACGGCACGATCCGGCTGGCGCAGGGCTACCGGCTCACCGTCACCAGAAGAAGCGGTACAGTCGTCAGCGATGTCTCACCACCGCTGCTGGCCTGGGCATCGCGGCCGTGGCACAACATCCAGGAAAGCGTCGTCGCCATTCAAAAGCATTGGGTCGATTGCCTGACCAACGGAACCGAGCCCGCGACCTCGGGCGCGGACAACCTCAAGACATTGGCGCTGGTCGAGGCAGCGTACGCCGGCGCCGCAAGCCGGGAGCCGGTGCAGCTCGACACCTTGCTGAAATGACAGCCGACGCCTTCCTCCTCTACGGCACACGTGCCGTTGAAGCCGAGCCGGTCAGGCTGCGCGCCGGCGCGCTGACGGCGGACTTCGTCAACGGCAATCTGCGCACCATCCGCCACGGCGACACCGAAGTGCTGCGCGCCATCGCCTACATCGTCAGGGATCGCGACTGGGGCACTTACGAGCCGACGCTCACCGATTTGGAAATCGACCAGGGCGATGACGCTTTCTCCGTCAGCTATTCGGCAGGTTGTTTCGGGCCAGAGGGAAGCCGGCTCGACTTCCGTGCGACCATCAAGGGCGCCGCCGATGGCCGACTGGTCTTCGACGTGAGCGCTCGTCCCGACAGCGATTTCCAAACCAATCGCTGTGGTTTCTGCATCCTGCATCCGATCGCCGGCCTGACCGGCAGCCCGGTCACGGTCGAGCATACCGATGGCAGCGTGGTCGCGACCAGGCTTCCAGAGCTGATCGATCCCTGGCAGCCGTTCAAGGATCTGCGGGCGATCACCCATCAGGTCCGGCCCGGCGTCACCGCCGAATGCCGGATGGAAGGCGATACTTTCGAGATGGAGGACCAGCGCAACTGGTCGGATGCCTCCTACAAGACCTATGTCCGGCCGCTCGCGCTGCCATGGCCATACGTGCTGCCGGCCGGCGAGACCTTCCGTCAAACCGTCAGCTTGCGGGTAGCGGGTCGCGGGAAAGTGCCGGCCGCCGTGGCAAGCGCCGAACCGATTCGTGTCAGGCTCGGCCAAGCCGGACCGGTGCTGCCGAATGTTGGCGTCATCATCTACCCTGATCAGGTTGAGGCGGCGCTGGGCAAGCTGCCGATGCTGTCCGAGCTTGGCCCGCAGCAATTGATATTCCACTATGACCCGACGCGCGGCCACGGGCTTGCCGCCTTGCGGTCCTACGCCCGGCTCGCCGCCGCCTATCCGGTCCGGACAACGCTCGAATGTGTCATTGCCGGCGACGGCGATCTCGACGCCGAGCTTTCAGGCGTCGCCGACAGGGTGCGCCAGGCCGGGCTCAAGCTTTCGGCCATTGCCGTCTCGCCCTCGATCGACCGGCAGTCGACGCCACCGGGCAGCGCGTGGCCGCAATGCCCGCCGCTCCAAGACGTCTATTCTGCCGCCCGCCGCGCCTTCCCCGATATCCGCCTCGGCGGCGGCATGTTCAGCTATTTCACTGAGTTGAACCGCAAGCGCGTCCCGGCCGGTCAGCTCGATTTCGTCACGCATTGCACCTGCCCGATCGTGCACGCCGCCGACGATCTCAGCGTCATGCAATCGCTGGAAGCACTGCCTTTCATCACGGCGTCAGTTAGGACGATCTTCGGAACAATACCTTATCGGATCGGGCCGTCGACCATTGCCATGCGCCAGAACCCTTATGGCGGCGCGACCAAGGCCAATCCCGACAATCAGCGCATCGCCATGGCCGACCGCGACCCTCGCCACGCCGGGCTATTCGGGGCCGCATGGACGATCGGCTATGCCGCACGCGTTGCGCCGGCCGGGCTCGAAATGCTGACGCTCTGCAGCTTCACCGGACAATTCGGCGTACTGGCCTCGTCGGGCGAGCCTGTCGAAGAAGGTGCAACGCGGCTGATTTTCCACGCGGTGAAAGGACTTTGCGATCTGGCCGGCCATGCGCATGTGGCGGCGACAACGACCGATGAGACGCAGGTGCTGGCACTGGCCGGCCGCTCCCAGACCGGCAAGATCATCGTCTGGCTGGCGAACCTTACCCCGGACGATTTTCCGGTCGACCTTTCTGGGCTCGGCTCAGATCAGGGTCCTCTGAAGATTTGGGATGGACGAACGTCGCGCCAGATCCAGCGAAACGCGTCGGACCGAGACCGTCTTGTGATGACGCCCTACGCAATCGTCCGGATCGGCTGAAGTCATTTGCCGAGATTCATGGATAGCCGCACCTCGGCAGCCGTTGCCCGTAGCCGCAGCACTTCCGATGCCGACTTGTCACCGGATTTGCTTTCGAAACTCGCCTGGTGCCATTCCAGTTGTCTTGGAAAAAAGACGGCTGAACGAGGCGACGTCCTGATATCCCACCCGATAGCAAATTTCTGAAACGCTCAGTTTCGTTTCCTCAAGCATGGATTTTGCCAACTCCAGCCGCCTTTCCTGGATCCATTTTCCCGGCGTTGTCTGGAGTTCGTCGAAAAATCTGCGAGACAGGGTTCGCGAAGACATGCCCAATTCGGTTGCCAGAAATTTCAGATCGATTTTCGCCATCTTGACTTTCGAGAGCTCGCGCAGCTTGTTCTCGAATGGGCTGGCCTCGTTCGAAATTTCGTCGAGAGAAAATTCGTAGGGACTCTGGAATGTGCGCGGCGGCGGGAGAACCAGAAGTTTTCGAATGATCCGCTCCTCCTTCGAGAAGCCGAGATCAATCAGCAAAGCCCTGGCGAGTTCGAGTCCGGAAAACCCACCTCCGCATGTGTAGAGGCGGTCCTGGCGAATGAGCAAGCGGGAAGCGTCCCATCGCACTTGCGGAAACCGGCGGCTTGCCTCGGCTTTCAGCCACCAGGATATCGTCGCGCGTTTACCGTCCAATAATCCCGAATTGGCGAGCAGATAACACGCGCCGCAATGTGCTGCAATGATTGCGTCCTGCTGTTGCGCGAGCGCGATCAGCGGTTTTGAATGTTCACTCTCCTCGTCGAGCGAGCGCAGAAGCTCGGGAATCTCGACACCCGGCATCGCAATGAGAATCAGGACATCCATTTTCCGGGATGGTTGAGCCTTTGTCGGGAAGAAAATTCCGGTGCTTGATGCCGACGGCGCGCCCCTTGAAACGAACTCACAGGAGAGAACCTGTGAACGGCAGACGTCATTCACAAGCTGAAACATTTCCACGAGCGTCGAGACGACGGCCGAATAGAAATTCGACGGCAGCCAGATCACGACGTGGAGGCTCCTGTCAGCCATTGCGGTTCTCCCGGTGTCGTTCCCGTAGAGTGGCAAGTCTAGCATAGTCTTTGTCAAAATTGCCAATTCCAGAACAAGCGCGGCGCCTCCAGGATGGCCGCATGCGGGCTGCCGACGAAGCGGCCTGTGGAAATCCATGGCTGGGAAGATGCAAATGCTGAAATCGCTGAATGAAAACAACGCGGCACATATACCGGATTCAGAGCGTATCATAAAACCGCAGCGCTGGTCCGGGCCCAGACTGGCGCTCCTGGCGTTCGCGCAGTTCATCATCGCCATCGATTACAACATCGTCTATGTCGCCTTGCCAGATATTGGCCGTGATGTCGGCTTTACGGTCCAGTCGCTGCAATGGGTCGTAAGCGCCTACGCGGTGGCTTTTGGTGGTTTCCTGTTGCTCGGCGGCCGCGCAGCCGACCGGCTCGGGCCACGGCGCATGTTCATCCTGGCGCTGGTGATCTATGGCGTTTCCTCATTGGCCGGCGGATTTTCTCCCGATGCCCTAACGCTGGTGGCTGCCCGGGCGGTGCAAGGCCTGGGCGGAGCGCTGCTGTTTCCAGCAACCATGGCGTTGGTCAATACAAGTTTCGCGGAAGGCAGCGAACGCAACCGGGCGCTTGCTGTCTGGGGCGCGACGGGAAGCGGCGGCCTGGCAGCCGGCGCGATCATCGGCGGCGGCCTCACCAACAACTGGGGTTGGCAGGCGGTCTTCTTCTTCACCGTTCCGCTGGCCCTGTGTGCCGCGCTTATCGCTGCGCCAATTCTGCTGGCGCCAGATCCCGCGAGAACCAGCAGCCGCAGTTTTGATCTTCCGGGTGCGCTGGTCGTCACAGCAGCGGCGACCTTGTTGGTGTTCGGTCTAGCCAGTGGTCCCGAGGTGGGTTGGCAGACAGTTCGGGCCGCCGGATCACTGTCGATCGGGGCGCTGCTGCTTTGCGCCTTCGTTCTCATCGAGAGCCGCGTGCTTGATCCGCTCGCGCCACGGCGGTTGTTTGCCAATCGCAGCCTCGTCGCAGCCATGGCGGTGAGCTTCTTTCACCACATGGCGCTGAGTTCCGGTTACTACCTTCTTACGACGTATTTCCAAAATGTGCTCGGTTACAACGCGCTCGCCGCCGGCCTGGCATTCGTGCCGCTAGGGATACTTGCAATGATCGGCGGAGGGAAGACCGCGGCGCTGCTGCTCAACAATTGGGGGACGCGTGCGACGATGTTCGCCGGCATGGTCATATATGGGATCGGGCTGGCAGCGATCGCTTTTGCGATGTCGCCGGGCGGTTCGTATTGGACGGTGCTGCCGGTATCGTCATCTATGGTTTCGGCGGCGGCATTGCCTTTACGACGCTCTTCGCCGCTGCCGCTTCCGGAGTGGCTCCCCATGAACAGGGTGTCGCGTCGGCGCTGGCGTCGACCTCCCTGCAGATCGGCGCGGCATTGGGTCTCGCCGCCATTCTTGCCGTGGCCAATGCCCGTTTAGGCGGGCAGGCCGGCGTCGCATCGGATGTCGTCAACGGGTTGCGCGTTGCCGGTTGGTTCGCCGCGGCGGCGGCTCTCCTCGGTGCGGCTCTTGCCCTAACGCTGAGGCAGCGGAATACGGTGTCGCCTCGCGATGTTGCCGCTTGCCCCGAAGCTGCATCCTGATCTGTGGTCAGTCAGAAGGCCGAGAGCAAGGTCGCGGCCGCTACGCCGGTCGGGACCTTGCTCTTGATTTTCAGCTGCCGGAGTTCATCACGTAAAGCGCACGCGAGCGTTCGAGGTGCTTGATCATCGCCTTCTCGGCGCCATCCGCATCCTTGGCTTCGATGCGTCCGATGATCTCTTCGTGCTCGGTCAGCGTGAACTTTTCCTTGCCGGTCCAGATCAGCATTTCGGTGTGGTATTCCTTTAGCCAGCCAAGCATTGCCTCGCTGACGGCGACATAGATCGGGTTGCCGGATATTGCCGCTATCTGGGTATGGAATTTCATGTCGGCGGATATGAAGGCTTCCGAGTCGCCACGATGGCTGCGCTGCTCGGCAACCGTTGCCCGCAGCTGCTGCACGTCCTCGGCGGTGGCCTTCTCCGCGGCTTCCCTGACCATGCCGCGCTCGAAGAAGATACGCGCGTTCTTGAGGTGCTCGAGCGTGTCCTTCGATGACGACAGGATGATCTTGGCTGCGCCATCGACCTGCTTGATGATCGACTTGGCGGTGAGCTGCAGCACCTTGGCACGCTCACCATGCGAGATCGCGACCAGCCCCATATTGCTCAACGCCTGCATCGCCTCGCGGATCGCCGGCCTGCCGACCTCGAAGCGCTCCATCAATTCGCGCTCCGATGGCATGTCGTCACCCGGCAGCAATTCGCCGCTGGTGATCAGGCGCTTCAGTCTCAAGAATACTTCGTCGGAAAGCTTGCGCCGGACGATCGGCTCCGAACGGTTCATCGTCGCGAATCACTCCTTTGACCGACCTATACCTAGCATTTCCGCCGTGAATTCCGGAACGCCTGTTGCCGGCTCGCCCTTACCTGCCAAGCTGGATAGGGCTTGCAATGCTTATGTACTCATTATACCAGATTTCGAGGGCCAAGGAACCTTTTTCGAACCACCCGGCAGGCCGCGCGAATATGATTATTCTCACCTATCGCATCGAAACGCCTGGCAATGTCGAGGCGCTGGCGGCCAAGATCGCAAGCGACCAGTCGACCGGAACCTTCGTCGCGCTGGCCGGCGAGACCGAAGAGCTCAAGGCCAGGGTCGCAGCGCGGGTCCTGGCGATACGGCATCTGCAGGATGCGGATCGGCCGTCTCTTCCCGAAACCGGCCCGGAAGCCGGCTCCGAAGCAAGCAATGGCCCGGTCAAGCGCGCCGACGTCGACATCGCCTTTCCGCTGGACGCCATCGGCACCGACCTGTCGGCGCTGATGACCATCGCCATCGGTGGCACCTTTTCGATCAAGGGCCTGTCCGGCATCCGGGTTGTAGACATGAGGCTACCCGAGGAATACCGGGGCGCGCATCCGGGCCCGCAATTCGGCGTCACGGGCAGCCGCAGGCTGACCGGTGTCGCGGATCGTCCGATCATCGGGACCATCGTCAAGCCGGCGCTGGGGCTCCGTCCGCACGAGACGGCCGCAATGGTGCAAGAGCTCATT
The DNA here is from genome assembly GCF_040322255.1 of Mesorhizobium sp. M0166. Classification (NCBI taxonomy): domain Bacteria; kingdom Pseudomonadati; phylum Pseudomonadota; class Alphaproteobacteria; order Hyphomicrobiales; family Phyllobacteriaceae; genus Mesorhizobium; species Mesorhizobium sp. M0166. Next base: position 80,147 of record NZ_JAMYTD010000006.1, read on the forward strand.
GCCGCCGGCGTCGATTTCATCAAGGATGACGAGAAGCTGATGAGCCCGGCCTATTCCCCGCTGTCGGAGCGGGTGAGGGCAATCATGCCACTGATCCTCGACCACGAGCAGAAGACCGGCAAGAAAGTTATGTATGCCTTCGGCATCTCACATGCCGATCCCGACGAGATGATGCGAAACCACGACCTGGTAGCAAACGCCGGAGGCAATTGCGCCGTGGTCAACATCAATTCGATTGGTTTCGGCGGTATGGCTTACCTCCGAAAACGCTCCAGCCTGGTGCTCCATGCCCACCGCAATGGCTGGGACATTCTCACCCGTCATCCCGGCCTCGGTATGGATTTCAAGGTCTGGCAGCAGTTCTGGCGGCTGCTCGGCGTCGACCAGTTCCAGATCAACGGCATCGCCTCGAAATACTGGGAACCCGACTGGTCCTTCGTAGAATCCTTCAAGGCGGTGACCACGCCGATCTTTTCGCCGGCCGATTGCGCATTGCCGGTCGCCGGCTCCGGTCAGTGGGGCGGGCAGGCGCCTGAAACCTTCCAGCGAACCGGCCGGACGGTCGATCTTCTCTATCTCTGCGGCGGTGGCATCGTCAGCCACCCGGACGGGCCGGGCGCCGGCGTGCGCGCCGTGCAGCAGGCCTGGCAGGCGGCGGTCCAAGACATTCCGTTGGCGGATTATGCCTTGAGCCATGTCGAGCTGGCGCGATCGATCGAGAAGTTCGGCGGCGAGGCGGCTTGACGCCATGCAAAACCTGCTTCTGAGTTATTATGGCGACGACCTTACCGGCTCGACCGACGTCATGGAGGCGCTCGAGCTCGGCGGCGTGCCGACCGTCCTGTTCATGCGCCAGCCGGACGAGGCGCTGCTTTCGCAGTTCGCGCATTGCCGCGCCCTCGGGCTTGCCGGCACCAGCCGCAGCGAGACGCCGCAGTGGATGGACACGCATCTGCGAGATGCCTTCGCCTGGCTGAAGACCGTCAACGCCGAGATCTGCCACTACAAGGTCTGCTCGACCTTCGATTCCAGCCCGGCGATCGGCAGCATCGGCCGGGCGATCGAGATCGGCCGCTCGGTTTTCCGGCAAGGCGGCGTGCCGCTGGTGGTCGGCGCGCCGCAGCTGAAGCGCTACACCGCCTTCGGTCATCTGTTCGCTGCCTATCGCGAAAAATATTTCCGCATAGACCGCCATCCGGTGATGAGCCGCCATCCGATAACGCCGATGGACGAATCCGACCTGCTGATCCATCTGTCGCGCCAGACAGACCTCAGCTCGGGCCTGGTCGACCTGGCGACGCTGCAGTCTGCGTCGCGGTCGGAAGCATTCGACCGGCTTGTGGAGGATGGCAGAGGTATCGTGCTTGTCGATGTCGACAGCCTGGAAACCCAGGCGCTTGCCGGCAAGGAGATTTGGCGCGCTCGCAAGCCGGGCGGTTATTTCGTCGTCGGCTCTTCGGGCATTGAATATGCCTTGTTGGTCGAATGGGCATCGAACCGGATCGTGGATGCCAAACCTGCCTTTTCGCCGCCGGGCGCTGCCGACAGGATCGCCGTGGTCTCGGGGAGCTGCTCGCCGACGACGGAACGACAGATCCGGCATGCTCTGGCCGACGGCTTCGACGGGATCGAGCTCGACCCGGTCGAACTGGTTTCCGAGACGTCGAACGACGCTATTGGGCGCGCGGTTGCAACCGGGCGCTCCACCCTACAGGCTGGGCGCAGCGTCATCCTCTACACCGCGCTCGGACCTGCGGCCGACCGCGGTACTGAAATCGATCTCCGGGAAGGCGCCCGCCATAAGCTCGGCCGTGGCCTTGGCGAGGTTCTCCGCGAACTGACGCTTCAAGAGCAGCTGCTGCGCGTGGTCATCGCCGGCGGCGACACGTCGAGCCATGCACTTGGCCAGATGAGCGTCGACGCGCTGACTGTGCGAATGCCGCTGCCCGTATCGCCGGGCTCGCCGCTTTGTGTGGCGCATTCAAGCGTTAAGGCGATCGATGGGCTGGAAATTGCCCTCAAGGGCGGGCAGGTCGGAACCGACCGCTATTTCTCCGCTATTCGCGATGGCGTCGGCGGTTGAGAGCGGGGAATATCGGGTCAAATCGTGATGCTCAATCGAGATCTAAGGTAATAATTAGCCGGCAAACCAGAAACTTAAGGCGTTCAGGTCGGCGGCGATGCCACTCATCCCGCTATCTGCCCATTGCCCTGCTTGGACGATACCGACGGGCATAGGCGACACAGGCGTCTACCGTGCTGACACAGAGCGCATCGCGGTTGTTCGGCAGGTTGTTGTCGCCGGCGTAGGCAACCTCGGCAACATGACCGTCAACCATTCGAATTTGTGTGTTGCAATAGCCGCCGGGGGCGACGTTGACGGAACCTCCGAGCGCCGGGACGGGGCCAATGGCCACCGTCGGAACGGCAATGTTGAGATTGCCGCGTTGAACGACGCGCTGATAGGTCCAGATCTGACCGGATTTGCCGACATCGGCAGTGGCGGTCGGAAAGCCGGCGCACATTCGAACGTCCGCCTCGCTAAGGCCGACCATCTCCCTGCGGGCTGCCGCCGCCGTGGCGTCCTCCTTTGCAGTGCTCGACGTGTCGTCAGGCATGACGCAGGATGACAGGATGGCGGCGCTTGCCGATAGAAGGAGAAGGGCAAGCTTTTGGGTGTGGAAAGATGTCATACCAACTTCGGATTGCGCGGGAGGCCCGAGTGCCAACCTAGGAAGTGGGCCAATCGAGTCAACCGGCAGAAAATTCACGAAGTCGTTTGGTCCGCCATTCCGCCGCACGTATCTGCTGCAAGAAGTTGAGGCTGCCGCCGTGACCGTAGCGCCCTATCTTCCGCGGGGGCATCGGATTTCCAAACCCGACCCCTTCTTGTCAGATGTACTGGCGCACGGTGCTGTGACTTTGGTTCGGCCGACGGTGTGCTAGTTTCCAGCCAATTGGTCCGGAGACGTCATGCCTGTCAAGCTGCAAGAAATCGCCCTCGCTCTTCTGCTGTTGGTTGCCGGAGTTGGGGTCGGTCACGCGGAGACGGCCCAGCGGCCGCCGCCCACAGGCGGGGTTCTCTCGCTCCTGCCACCGCCGCAGATTTCCGATCATTCGATCGTCATTGCCGGACGCACGCTCGATTACGAGGCCAAGGCCGGCACGCTGTCATTACCGTCCGGCAAAGGCGATATCACCGCCGAGATTTTCTATGTCGCCTATGCACTGCATTCCGGGAAAGAAACGGGACCGGATCCGCGCCGCCCGATCACCTTCGTGTTCAATGGCGGTCCGGGAGCAGCTTCCGCCTATCTTCATCTCGGCGCGCTCGGTCCGCGGGTCCTGGCGACGGCGGCCGATGGAAGTTTCCTGCCGCCGCCGCAGAGGCTGTTCGACAACCCCGACACCTGGCTCGACATGACCGACTTGGTCTTTGTGGACCCTGTCGGAACCGGTTACAGCCGTGAAGCGCCCGGCACGGAAGCACACAGCTTCTGGGGCGTCAGCCAGGACGCCGCGTCGATAGGCGCGTTTATCCGGCTCTATCTGGCGCAGACCAACCGTACGGCATCGCCTGTCTTCCTGGCTGGCGAAAGCTATGGCGGCTTTCGAGCAGCATTGCTCGCCAGGAAGCTTCAGGAAGACATCGGCATCAGCCCGAGCGGCGTCGTGCTGATTTCGCCGGCGCTCGAATTCACGCTGGTGCGCCCGGACGAGTTCCAGCCGCTCCACTGGGCGCTCGAACTGCCGTCGCTGGCGGCAGTGCGCCTGCATAGCGAAGGCGTTTCCGGCCCTGCTCTGCAGGAGCGGCTGGCGGAAGTCGAACGCTATGCGCTCGGCGATTATCTGGCCGCGCTGGCCGGTGGGCTGGAGCAGGGTGGACGCCTGGCGAGCCAGCGTGTCGCCGCAATCACCGGTCTGCCGCTCGATCTCGTCCAGCGGCACTTTGCACGCATTCCCATAGGGCTGTTCGCCAAGGAGTTTGCACGGGCAAAGGGCAATGTTCTCAGCGCCTATGACGGCAACATCGCGACAGCGGACGTGGCGCCAGAGAGCCTGGGAGTCGAGGGTCCCGATCCGGTGCTCGACCGAAGCGTGCCGGCGCTCACCTCCGCTTTCGTCGGCTATGTGCGTGATGAATTGAACTTCCGTACGGATATCAGCTATCGGCTTCTCAACCGTGAAGTCAGCGGCAACTGGGACTATGGGACGAGCGCGACGCGTCAGGGCTATGCGGGTGTCATGGACGACCTTCAGCAGGCGCGCACGCTGAATCCCAGCCTCGGCGTACTGATCGTCAACGGCTACAGCGACCTGGTGACGCCGTACATGGGCTCGCGCTACCTGCTTGGTCAACTTCCTTCGCTTGCCGGTGCAAAGCCCATTCGCACCGAGGTGCTGGAGGGGGGGCACATGATGTATCTGAGGCCGGATGGACGGGCGGCACTGAAGGAGGCCGCGTCCGAGCTTTACCGAACGACGCAATGAGACGGTTTGCGCAAAAAAGCGCCGGATGCGCTGTTCGCCCTCTCATCAGGCCCTAGTTCCATCGCGATTGATCGGTTACACACCTAGGATGGCGTCTTTTAGCGACGTTCGACAGCGGATTAGCCGGCTCTCCAGAATCGCGCCACTGGTGCGGCGTGCTGCCGAGCGGGCCATTCGGAATACCAGGCCACACAGGCTGACAAGCCTTGTCGACCGCTGGAATGCGCTGTCGCTGGCAACGCAGTTCCTGCTCGCGGGCGGTCTATTCTCCCTGTCGGCGATGGTGGTGGTGGGGATTTCCGTCACGAACCATATCGAAACCGTGGTCACGCAGAATTCGGCTTCCGCTACGGCTCTTTACGTGGATAGCGTTATTGCGCCGCTGCTTCCGGATATGCGCAAGAGCGAAGTCCTCGACGAGAGCGTCGCCCACGCGCTCGATGAAACGCTGGGACAAGGGGCACTCGGCACAAGGCTCGAATCCTTCAAGCTCTGGCGTCGCGACGGAACCATCCTGTATTCGACCGACAAGACATTGATCGGCAAGCGCTTTGAACCCGGCGACAATCTTCGGGCGGCATTCGCAGGCCAAATGGTTTCGGAGTTCGACAAGCTCGACGATCCGGACAGCGAGGCCGAAAGAGCCAGCGGCTTGCATCTCCTCGAGATCTACAATCCGGTGCTGCAGCCATGGTCGGGGGAAGTGGTGGCCGTTTCGGAATTCTACGAGGTCGCCACTGATTTTGAAAGAAACCTGCATCAGGCACTCATTCGAACCTGGCTGGACGTTGCCGCCGTCACGGCGGCCTTCTTTCTCGGGCTGTCGGCAATCGTGTTCCGTGGCAGCCGCACGATCAGTTCGCAGAGCCGCTCGTTGAAGCAGCGCATTGCCGAGCTTTCCGATCTGCTTGCTCAAAACAGACTGTTGAGGCTGCGGGTCCAGCGTGCCTCGCAGCGTGCCACCGCACTTAACGAACGCTATCTCAGGCGCATCGGTGCGGACTTGCACGATGGCCCCGCGCAATTGGTCGCTCTCGCGGCGCTGGGGATCGACAGCCCCGTCATTGCCGATCCCGCTACGCCGCAATCGAAGCGTGCACAGGAATTGCTGGCCATCAAAGCACATCTGGACGATGCCATGCGCGAGATCAGGAGCATCAGCAAGGGCCTTGTCCTGCCGCATATCGAGCATGCCGAGCTGGGTGAAATTCTCCAGCTAGCCGTACAGGCGCACGAAGAACGAACCGGCGTCAAAGTGAGATTATCGATGACCGGCGGCCATACCCCGTTGTCGCCGGCGGCCAAGATCTGCATCTTCCGCTTCGTCCAGGAGGCGCTGAACAATGGATTCCGTCATGCCGGAGGTGAAGGTCAGTCGGTGGAGAAACATTTCGACGGCGAGCGCGTTTGTATCGAAGTGGCCGACGCCGGCGCGGGTTTTGACCCGCGAATCGTGCGTCCCGAGAGACTGGGACTCGTTGGGCTGCGCGAGCGGGTTGAAAGCCTCGGGGGCCAGTTTACCGTGACTTCCTCACAGAGTGGCACAGTCGTAAGAATGGCCCTCAACATCGTTGAAATGGGGCAGACATGACAGTAGCCATCAAGCTCGCCATCGTCGACGACCACCCGCTGTTCAGGGAAGGCGTTGTGCGCACGCTCGATCAGATCGGCGGGTTCGAGATCGTCGGTGAAGGAAGCAGCAGAGACGATGCCCTGCGGATAATCGAAGACCAGCGGCCCGACATTCTGCTGATGGACATCTCGGTTCCTGGAGGTGGCCTTGGCGTGATCGGACCGGCCCTTGAGCGGCATCCGGCACTGAAAATTGTGATGCTGACCGTTTCGGAAGAAAACCAGCACGTGATGACCGCGTTGCAGAGCGGGGCAAGGGGCTATGTACTGAAGGGGGTCGGGTCGAGGACGTTGGCTGCGATCCTGCGCACGGTAGCGTCGGGCGAACGATATGTCTGTCCACAATTGTCGGCGCGCCTGTTGGCGGATCTGTCTGCTCAATCAAAAGAGCCGGCGAAAGCTGACGGACTTGCCGATCTCACCAGCCGCGAAAGGGAGATCCTGACGCTGGTTGCCGGGGGACTGAGCAACAAGCGGATCGGGCTTCGACTGAACCTGCACGAGAAGACGATAAAGCACCACATGACGCGAATCCTGGCCAAGCTCAACGTAAGCAACAGGACCGAAGCCGCGATGACCTTGCGCGATGCGACTGAGCGCCAGCATCCGACTGTTCGCGATCATGCTTGAGCCGAAATTGCCGCACGGCGCGGCGATGTGAACTGAGCCTCAGTTGATCATTTCAAGCAATCTGTCCCGATCGGAACGCGTCGCCAGGCGCCGAATGATGGTGCGACCCTTGGCATCCCGCATTTCATATTGGCCGCTATCAATGCGCTCGCTGAGGCCGTTCGAATGCACCACGCCAATGCTCGGCCCACTTACCTCGACCCGGTCTCCCGTGATGGCATTGATAAAGAGTCTTGGCCTGCTGTCCGGGTTTACCGCAGGGACGGGATCAGGGAGATTGTCGTCCTGCGACTTTGCTTTGCCCTTGCCGGCACCGGCGTTCGAGTTCGAATTGCCGGAGTTTCCACCCGAATTGCCCGAATTGCCGTTCCCATTCCCGTTCCCGCCCCCGTTCCCGCCATTGCCGTTGCCGCCGTCTTTGGCCCAGGCAGCCTGCAGGCCGAGCGTCGGCGACGGTCCATCGAACACGACGCGATAGGGGCTCACGACGAGAACGAAGGTCAAGACGACTACAGAAATGCCGACACGACGTCCTCGTGAAGATCCGGTCCTTCGTCTCCGGGTCGTCATCAATGAACTTGCCAGTCGCATGTCGGAAATCCCTTTAATCATACGGACCTGTCGTGCTGCCTCCTGTTCGAGTTCGTTTGATGCTTAAAACAACGGTTTGTATCCGGTAAGGTCAAGACCCACCAGTCCCACGATGGTAACTGGTGGGTCTCGCTAGCGCAGGAAGGGACTATTTACTGCGCAAGTCTTTTGCCTTCCCTTGGTTGCGTCTCTCTGCGGTAGCGCCGACTTCCACCGTCAGCCAACAATAAATCCAATGGCCGCGACCCCGAAACACAGGCCAAATAACGGAAAAAAGCAGCCAACGTGCCTGGTGAATGCTCGGGTCCATGGCGGCCTCCTGTAACAGTCGGCATCGCAACGGGGCTCCTCGGAACTCAGTTCCTGAAACTCTCGCATTTCGGGCTTTTGCGATAGCAGCCTCGGACCAAAGTTTGGCTGCGCGGGTCCTTGGTCGATAGGCCTACAGACTGAAGTCCCTATCCCAGGAGCCGCCCTGCATTCGGCGACCTTTGTGTCCAACTGGCAGTTGCGATCCACCGCCCCCTTCGAATGCTTTGCGTTTCTGGCTCTATGGCAGCAACGCCGTTGGTCTACTGCCGCATCGTTGAAACGGCACCAATACAGACCCATATGCGAATTGCGTCGGATGTCTCCTCCCATTGCGTCCGGCGCGTTCCCCTCTGGAGGTTGTAGACCTTCACACTTGGCCGGGCTTAACAGTCCGGCCTTTTCTTTTGGCATTTGCGCAATCCGCCTGACTGCCCTAACTTGCGAGACATCGGTAAAAATCGATTTGCAAATGCATTCACATGCTCATAACCTACCAAACCATGAGCACGATTTCCAAAGTTGCTACGCGAGCGGGCGTGTCGCGCACGACCGTGTCGCATGTCATCAACCATGCGGACCGGGTATCGAAATCGCTGCGTGAACGTGTACAAGCGGCGATCGACGAACTCGGCTACACGCCGAACCCGCAGGCGCAAAGTCTGCGCACCGGCCGCACCAACATCATCGCGATGCTGATCCCGGACATCCGCAACCCGTTCTATCCGGAACTGGTGAAAACGGCGCAGTCGACGCTCGAGGTGGTGGGCCTCGACATGCTGATCTTCAACACCGACGTGCCGGGCGGACATTCACAGGATCACGGCCGCGAATATTTACGCCAGATCGGGCGCAAGCGGGTCGACGGCGTCATCGTTGCCGACTTCGCGCTGCACGGCATGCACAGCGAACTGCTCAGCCTCGATCTGCCCGCCGTCTTCATCGGCCATCTGCCGAACCATGCTGTCGACAGCGTCCAGCTGGACGATTTCGGCGGCGGCTATCTGATGGGCGAGTATCTGGCGAAGAGGGGCCATCGCCGCGTCGCCCATGTCACCGGGCCTTCCTTTTTCAAGGAGGCGATGGCGCGTGCCGCCGGCTTCGAAAAAGGGCTCGCCGACAATGGCGTGCCAATCTCCGCCGATCTGCGGTTCGAGGGAAGCTATCTTGCTCCGTCGGGACGGGAAGCCGTTACCTGGCTTAAGGAGAAGCACGGCGGAAACCTGCCGTCGGCGATGTTCTTCGCCAATTATCTGATGGCCTCCGGTGCGCTGACCGAATTCTACGACCATGGGATCAATATCCCTCAGGATATCGCCATCGCAGTCTTCGATGACCTGCCTCAACTGGAATATGTCAGGCCGAAGCTGACCCGTGTCGGCAACAGTCCGACAATGCTTGCCAAGCTCGCCACGGAAATGCTGCTCGAACGGCTGGGTGCCAAAGTCGAGGGCGCGCCGCGCACCGAAGTGATCCCATGCGCGTTGAGCCCATTCGACAGCGCGTGACGCCAGATGCCGGCAATGGGAACGGAGGTCCCTTCGCCAACGTTCGACCGAACAACATCAAAGGGAGGAATTGATGACTGACAAAACGACCCGCGGCCGGCCATTGGCCAGCCTGAACCGCCGTCGGCTGATCCAGGCCGGCGCTACTTTCGCCGCCGGCCTCACAGGCTTCCCGTTTATCAACAGGATGGCCGTGCGCGCTCAGGAAGCGCCGCTGAAATTCTGGCAGTTCTATGCGCCTGGCGGAGACGTGAAGCCGCAGGTCCAGTGGTTCGAAAAGCTGGTGGCCGACTGGAACGACGGCCACGACCAGAAGGTCGAGCTCGAATATGTCGTCAACAGCGAATACATCTCCGGCTCCAAGCTGGCGACGGCCTTCGCGTCGGGCGAGGGCCCCGACATCTTCCTCATCAGCCCCGGCGATTTCCTGCGTTATTACAATGGCGGCGTGCTTGCCGACCTGACGCCGCATATCGAGGATGCCGCCAAAGCCGATTTCCCGGAAAGCGTCATCGCCAACCGCATGGTGGACGGCAAGATCTACGGCGTGCCGATGGAAGTCGAGCCGATGGCCTTCTACTATTCGGTCAAAGCGTTCGAGGATGCAAAGCTCAACGAGAACGACGTGCCGAAGACCTGGGACGAGCTGTTGGCGGTCGCCAAAAAACTGACGACGCCCAGCCGCTACGGCGTGCTGTTCGAAACGACTCCCGGCTATTACCAGAACTTCACCTGGTATCCGTTCCTGTGGCAGGGCGGCGGCGAATTCCAGGGCAAGGACGGCAAGAGCGCCTTCGATTCTCCGGCCACCGTCCAGGCGCTGAAACTCTGGCAGGACGCCATCAATACCGGCGTGGCGCCGCGTCAGGTGGTCGGCGGCGGCTTCGACATCGTCGCCAATCTCGGGGCGGGGCTGTGCGCCATGCAGAACTGCGGCATCTGGGGCATTTCGGCGATGGACAACAACGCCAAGGACGTGCCCTACGGCATCTTCAAATTGCCGACGCCGGCCAATGGCAAATACGTCACCGTCGGCGGCGGCTGGGCCTTCGTCGCCAATGCCGGAGGCAAGAACCCGGATGCCTCCGCCCAGTTCTGCGCCTGGGCGCTGGCCTCGATGGACCAAGCCTCGATCGACCGTGTCGTAAACTGGTGCACTGTCGCCAAGAGCGATATGCCACCGCGCAACAGCGCGCTGAAGGCCGGCGCCGATGTCTTCAGCACGGGCAAGTTCGGCACCTTCGCCAAGGAGATCCATCTGGGGACGCGCGCCGAGCCGCGGGTTCCGCCGGAAGCCTACAAGATCATCTCCGACGCCATCCAGTCGGCACAGCTTGGCGGGGTTGATGCCCAGCAGGCGGCAACGACGGCCAGTCAGCAACTCGACGCGTTCCTCGCTTCCTATTCCGGCGCGCCGATCCTTTAGGTCCTTTCCAGCATGGATCAGATGAAACCGCCAGCCGCGGGCGCTAATTCCGCCCGCGGCCTCACCGCCAAGCAAAGGGAGCGCTACGCTGCATGGCTGTTCGTCCTGCCCGATGCGCTCGGCCTGCTGGTGTTCGTCGGCGTGCCGATGCTGCTTTCGCTCGCCGTCGGGTTCTTCGAAGTCAACGGCTTCGGCGGCTATAGATTCGTCGGGCTCGGCAATTATCGGCGCATGTGGGGCGACCCGCTGTTCTGGTCGTCCGTGAAGGTGACCGTGGCCTATGCCGTCATGCTGGTGCCGGCGCTCTACGTCGCCGGACTGGGACTGGCGCTTCTGGTGCAGAAGACCAACCGCTTCAACGCGGTCATGCGCTCGATGTTCTTTGCGCCGCAGATGGTCAGTCTGGTCGTGGTGGCGCTCGTGTGGCAGCTCATGCTGGTCGAAAAGGTCGGCATCGTCAGCCGGCTGGCACCGCTCGTCGGCCTCGGCGGAATCTCGCTGCTCGGCGAACCAAACCTCGCGCTGTTCACGCTGGTGCTGGTCAGCGTCTGGTTCCTGATGGGCTTCTACATGCTGATCTTCCTCGGCGGGCTCCAGGACATCCCAGCGGAGTATTACGAAGCCGCGAAGATCGACGGCGCCGGGCCGGCGACCAGCTTCTGGTACATTACCTTGCCCCTGCTCAAGCCGACCAGCTTCTTCGTCCTCCTGGTCTCGCTGGTCGCTTCTGTCGCCGGCGGCCAGGTCTTCGACCTGATCTATGTGATGACCAAGGGCGGTCCGGTCAATTCGACCTCGGTACTGATCATCTACATCTACAAGCAGGCATTCCAGTTCGGCGCCTTCGGCTATGCGTCGGCGATGGCATCGCTGCTGGTGCTGGCGCTGATGCTGGTCACGGTCTTCTTCTTCGTGCTGACGCGCGGCGGGCGCTTCGAGCATGACTGACGGCCGAACTCCTTCCGGCCTTTCGCAGATACGGGCGGCGAGACTTGCCTGGATGCTGGCAACCGCCGCACTTGGCCTGATGACGGTATTCCCGCTTGTCTGGATGCTGGTCATCTCGCTGAAGCCAGCGAGCGACGTCTTCACGCCGAGCCTCATGCCGGAACGGCCGACGCTCGGCAATTTCCTCTATGTGCTGACCGAGGTGCCGTTCCTGCGCTATCTCTTCAATTCGTTCTTCGTGTCGGCGACGGTGACGGTCGCTGCGCTGTTCTTCCATTCGATGGCCGGCTATTCGCTCGCACGGCTGCGTTTTCCGGGCCGCGACACCCTGTTCCTCGCCATGTTCTCGACCTTCCTGGTGTCGCTTCCGGTCATCATCGTGCCGCTTTTCATCCTGACGCGGATGCTGCACATGCTGGACAGCTATGCCGGGCTGATCATTCCGGCGATCTTCAACGCATTCGGCATCTTTCTGCTCAGGCAATATTACCTGTCGCTGCCCAGGGAACTGGAAGAGGCCGCGATCATGGACGGCGCCGGCTACTGGCGCATCTATTGGAGCATCATCCTGCCGCTCAGCCGGCCGATCCTGTCGGCGCTGGCGATCCTGTTCTTCCTCGCCAACTGGAACGCTTTCCTGTGGCCGCTGACGATCACGTCGGACCTCAACCTCTGGGTGGTGCAGGTTGCGATCGCAAATTTCAAGAGCCAGTACGCCGCCGCCTGGAATTACGTCATGGCCGCCTCGACCATCGTCGCCGTGCCGATGCTGGTTCTTTTCGTGATCTTCCAACGCCAGATCATGGAATCCATCAAGACAAGCGGCCTGAAATAACCGCTGAAGCAAGAGGAGAAACACATGGACAATGCCGGCCTGTCGCCGCTTCGCGGGCTCGCCAAATTGCGCGACGCCAAAACCCGCCGGTTTTCAAGCTACGACCGCACCGGCGGCAATGACGACCGGCTGCACATAGAACCCGGCCAGACGGTGGTGATTGCCGAGCACGACGGTGCCGGCATCGTCACGCATATCTGGGCGACGCTCGCCTGCAAGAGCGAGGCATTCCTGCGCAAGATCGTGCTGCGCGCGTACTGGGATGGCGAGGAACATCCGAGCATCGAAACGCCGATCGGCGATTTCTTCGGCATGGGGCATGCTCGCACCCGCAATTTTGCCAGCCTGCCGGTGCAGGCAAGTCCAGAGGATGGCAAGGCCTTCAACTGCTATTTTCCGATGCCGTTTGCCAGCCACATGCGCTTCACCGTCACCAATGAGGCCGAGGACGACCTGCTTTTCTATTACTATGTCGATCTCGAACTGCATGAGGAACTCGAGGAAGGCCTGGGCCGCTTCCACGCCCAATACAGGCAGCAACGACCTGATGGCATAGACGAGACGGGGCTGGCCAACGAGCAGGTCCTGTTTGGCGGGGAAAACACCGACGGGAACGGCAACTACACCATCCTGGAGGCTGAAGGTCACGGCCACTATGTCGGCGTGCTCTATTCCGTCTATTCGCGCCGGCGTTCCGCACTATGGGACTGGTACGGCGAGGGCGACGACATGATCTTCGTTGACGGCGAGCCGGGCATTTCCGTGCCGGATACGGTGCGCAAGCCCGATCCGCGTATCGGACCGAAGGCCGAACTGATCGGAGATCGCGGCGAGACCAGCCCCGGCGTCAACGATGCCTGGCCGCCAACGCTGCACGGCACCGGCACGGAAGATTATTTCAACACGGCATGGTGCCCGACACAGGATTACAGCGCGCCCTATCACGGCATCATCGCTGCCGGCGGGCCGAACTGGACCGAGCCGGTTACGCTCTATCGCTGGCACATAGAGGACCCGGTCATCTTCCACAAACGCATCCGGGTGACCATCGAGCACGGTCACGCCAATCGCCGCTCGGACGACGTCTCGTCGGTCGCCTTCTGGTATCAGGCCGAACCGCACAAACCGTTCGAAGCGCTTGCCGATGTCGAGGACCGCATCCCCACCTATCGCGCGCCTTATCACAATTGGAATGCCGCCTTCGACGAGAAGAGGCGTTAGGCCGGCATGCGTTCGAATTGAGCCATGCATCCCGCGCTGTCTGCGTCGGGATCACCCTGCCGTAGCGCGCCGCCTCAGCTGCGAGGTGGAAGTTGCTGGACAGACCAGGTGTTACCGTCGGGATCCTCAAAGAAGACAAATCTGCCCCAGGGAAAATCCTTGATATCGCTGACCTCGATGCCTTGAGCGGCCAGGTACCGGTGCGCCTCGTCGATATCGGGCACGACCAGTTGCAGGCCCCTCATGGATCCCGGCGGGCTGTCGACGAGGCCCTTGCCCATGGCAATCGAACAGGCCGAACCGGGCGGCGTCAATTGCACGAAACGTATCTCGTCGCTTACGGTGTGATCGTGATCGAGATGAAAGCCGACCTTACCAACATAAAAGGCGATTGCTCTATCGACGTCCGATACGGGGACCGGGACCAGTTCCAGCTTCCAATCCATGACAGTCCTTTCGCAGCTTGATCGGTAAGTGGTGCCGGACACCGTGGGCGAAATCCCGCCATCTTCCCAATGCCATTGTCGGCGCGGGCCGCTCAGTCAGTCAAGAGATGTCCGGCAAGAGATATCCGGGTTCGGGCAACGTGAGGACTGGTCTCATTGCTGACGGCGTTCGGAACCGATGAGCGCCAACAGGCTCTCCGACCGACCGGCTCCCGCCGCTTTGCCAGGCGATTTTCATAGGACCACGAAACAATTATCTCCGGCCGCCGTTTCGCCTGCAGAACCTTTCGAGGAGGCGACGATGAGCGCAACCGGCTTAGACGTTTTTGACAAAACGCTGCAAATAACAAACATCTGGCTTGACGAGATCATGGCGGATCTTGGTCCGGATCGACACGTCGCCTGGCATACATTGGGCGCCGTTCTGCGAACCCTTCGGGACAGGCTACAGATCGGACTGGCGGCTAAATTGGGAGCGGAACTGCCGCTGCTCGTGCGGGGCGCCTACTATGATCGCTACCGGCCCGCCGACATGCCCGACAAGACACGCTCGCTCGAGGAGTTCCTGGGACACATCGCCGATGAATTGAAATCGACCCGTCCTGTCGATCCCGAGGATGCGGCACGCTCAGTGCTGCGTGTGCTTGCACGGCATATCGACCTTGGCCAGTCGGCAAAGGTGCGAGATGCGCTGCCAAAGGAAATCCAGGTGCTCTGGCCTGAAAGCGTGGGCGTCAAATAGTGGCGACCCCGCTCATGCGGACGCGCGACCGACCAACTGCCTCGAAACGCTGACGTTTAGAAACCTGCCGACGGTGTCCAGGTCGTCACGAATGCCGCACGATGTGTTCGACAAGGCGATGTGCCTCCTCGGCGATCGCCAATATTATGCCTGATTTGCGCGTGGAGGCGAAATCCAACCCGGCAAAGTAGATGCCTGGCAGGGCGGCCACGCCATCCTCGTGAACAGGCTGTCCTTCCGGGTCGAGCAGACCGGAAAGCCTCACCCAACTGAAATCGCCCTTGAAGCCGGTGCACCACACCACGGTCGTGATGCCGGACTCGGCAGAATCAAGAGAACGGACAGCCGGATTCGGCTGCTGCACTGCGACAGTCTCCGCTGGTCGGGTTCCGAAACGGGGGCATCGATTCCGGAGCGGCTGATGTATTCGTCGATATAGCGTTTGACGTTGGCGGAGGCCTCATCCGCAAAACGAACATGCTCTTCGAGATCGTCGGCGAATGACAGACGGCCGTCATCTTCGACACCTGCGAACCGCCCCAGCAGCACGACACCTTGGGCGCCGAGCCCTTGCAGGCTTATCGTGTGTTCTACCCCAAGCAGACCACGAGGTGGAATGCGCCCCGCAAGTCGAATGATCTCGTCTCGACGCACGTCGAGAAATCCGCTTTCGACGAGCCAGAGCATGATGTCGCGACCTCGGTAGCGCCGCGAGAGCCGCCCGACCCGGCTGGTGGCAAGGAAGACTCTTCGGCCTGCTTCCGCCAGTTCTTCCGCGATCTGGGCACCGGACTGGCCGCTTCCGACCACCAGCACCGCTCCAGCCGGGAGATCGGCGGCGCTGCGATAATCAGAAGCATCGATCTGGCGCAGGCCCGGCGGCAACGCAGCGACCCAAACTGGGCGCACCAGACAATTCAAGTCGCCGCTTGCGATCACCACGTTGCGTGCCAAAACTGTGCCGCGCGAGGTGGTCAACCGATAGACGCCATTCCCGTTCCCACCGGAGAGCTCGGTCACAACAGTGTCCGGTTCGACCGGTAGTTCGTTTCGCCTGGCGAAATCCTCAAGCAGGGCGACGAACTGGTCGCGCGTCAGGGCACCGAACGGATCTGAACCATCATAGAAGTCGCCTGGCATGACGGTCTGAACGTTTGGGATATTCATCCGGAAAGAATCCCACCGCTGCGTGCGCCAGGTCTCTCCGATGCGGCCTCGCTCCAATACGGCATGGTGCAAGCCTTGCCGTGCCAGCGAATAGCTGACGCCCAGGCCGGCCCAACCGGCCCCGACCACCACGCATCAAGGATGTTGGCGTCATCCGTCATTTGCCGCGGATCCGGGTGCTAGCGCCGGAGCAGCACTTCGAGGCGGCACCAACGCCATCAGCGTAACGCCTTGGCCGGCGAACAACCGCCAAACAGCAGCCGATGCTGCCTGAACCCATCTTCTGCATGGCTTCGCCCCCCGACGCGAGGGCACGATAACAGCTTTGTCGGATCACGGTACAACCAAATACTCATCCGAACCCGGCAATGGTCGCGGCTTAACCTGGAAAGATCGTGAAACCGCCGTCGACGCGGATTACCTGTCCGTTGATGAAGCGGGCGCGGGGACCGGCGAGGAAGGCCACCGCTTCGGCGATCTCTTCCGGCTCCGCATACCGGTTCAGCGATTTCTTGCGCGAATCCATGCGCTGCGGATCGACCACGCGGCTCGCCTGGAACCGTGCCGTCTTGGTGGCGCCAGGGCTCACCGCATTGACGCGTACGCCGTCCTCGATCAATTCCTTGGCGAGGCAGCGTGTATAATGGACGACGGCTGCCTTGAGCGTCGAGTAGACCACTTCGGGCGAGCATCCGATATGCGCTGCCGCCGAGGCGATGTTGATCACCGAGCCCGAGCCGCGCTTGACCATAGGCGGAACGAACGCCTGGCAGACCAGCATCGTGCCGATGAGGTTGTTCTCGGTCAGAACCTTGATGTCTTCGTAGTCGATGTCCAGTGCGTTGTTGGGACTGGGCTTTACGCCCTTGGCGCCGATGTCGCCGCCGGCGCAGTTCACCAGAATGTGCACGTCGCCGAGATCCGCCTCGATCTTCCTCTTCATTTCGGCGACAGCTTGCTTGTCGCCGATGTTGCCAGTGACCGCGGTGATGCGCGTCCCGTGCTTCTCCAAGCCCCTGGCAGAGTCGCCGAGGTCCGCGAATTCGCCATATTGAGATGGCCGGGCCCAATCGAGGTCGTGGACCGCGACGTTTGCGCCAAGTTCGGCCAAGCGGTCGGCCATCACGCGGCCGAGGCCGCGTCCCGAGCCGGTGACGAAGGCGGTCAGGCCGCTGAGTTCTCGGGCAGTCATGCTGATTTCTCCATTGCAATGAAATCGAATTTCATCATGTTGGCAGCGCTGCGCCGGATCATGTCGAGCTCGTACGAAACGAGCGCACCGTCATCGTCCCGTTCCCATGGCGTGCGGTAGTCGGCGTCGTCCGCAAGCCGGTTCAGGCGCGCCGCACTCAGGCAGGCCGCGAATTCGCGGGCGGTCTTCGGCGCATATCCGTTCCACCAGTCGTCGGTGAGACAGCGAACGTGACGGGCCTCCAGTGCGCCGGGCTCAAGCACGGCCGTCAGCGTGTCGTGGTGCTCGCCAAGGATGGCTGCCAGTTCGGCGAATGGCACGGCGCCGTCGCCGATGGCGCAGCGGACCAGGCGGTAGCCCTCATCCGTGAACTGGACGCGATAGTCCTTGAGGTGAACGTGGCGGACATGCGGCGCTATCCGGCGCGTGAAGGCAAGCGGCGCCTCGCCGACAGGAAAGGTGTTGCCGGTGTCGTAGGTGATGCCGACACCCGGCCCGCCGAGTTCGCAGAATGCAACCAGTTCGTCGCTGCCGAAGTCCTGATGGTTCTCGATGCCGAGCACCCGGCCCTCGGCCGCCGCACGCGGCCCCCATTCCGTCAAGGCAGCGCGAAGCGTTGCGTTGAACTCGCTCCATTTCGGACCCCACGCATTGCGGTCGCCGCACAGGACAGGCGTCAGTGCGATGCGGATCGTCGTCGCGTCGAGCAGGCGCGCAGCCCGAAAGGCGTTGTCCAGTGGACCTGCCACGAGCAATCCGCCGCTCACCACCGGGACGATGTCCAGCGCGGCCAGACGCCTGCGGAGCGCGACAATCTCGGCGTCAGTCAAGTCGGTCAACCAGGGTTCGTAGATCTCGAGCGTGCGCGCGCCCAGTTCCTGCGCCAGTGTTATGAAGCCATCCAGCCCTGCGCCGTCCGGATTGTGCCGCGGCGTGCCGCGGCCCTGCAGGCCGAGATAGTAGGTCAGTCCATAGGGGTTGAGGCCGAGACGAAGCATCAGCTTGGCGGTTCCAATTGAGATTCCAATTGAGAGCGGAGAGGCATCACTAGCGCAGACCGGCATCGACGGTGATGGACTGCTTGGTGATCATGCGGCTGTCGTCTGCTGCCAGGAAGAGCACGGTGCGTGCAATCTCCTCGCCCAGCAGGACGCGGCGGATCAATTGCCGCTGCACCGTCTGGTCGACTGCCTCCTGCGTCTTGAACCACAGCTCGCGCTGCCGCTCGGTCATCACGGCGCCGGGTTCGACTGCATTGACGCGGATGTTGTCGGGTCCGAACGACCGCGCCAACGCACGCGTTAGCGCCACCACGGCCCCCTTTGCGGTGGCATAGGCCAACATCTGATCCGCTCCGAACCGCCAGGCGATGGAAGAGAAGTTTACGATCGAGCCGAAGCCGAGTTCCTTCATGTGCGGATGCACAGCTTGAGCGGCGAAGAAGTGATGCCTCAGATTGACGTCGAAGCTGCGGTCCCAGTATTCGGCCGTTACCCCGTCGATGGGATGGCGCTGATCATTGGCGGCGTTATTCACCAGGACCGCAATCGGACCAAGCCGCGCGCGCACGCTTTCTACCGACGCCTTCAGCGCATCGACGTCGGTCACATCGCAATGGAGGTATAAGGGAGCCTGCCCGGCGGCACCACCGAGCTCGCGCACCAACGCCTCCGCTGGCTCATCCTGCACATCGAGAAAGGCCACCCGGGCGCCATTCGAAGCGAAGGCGCGGACCATATCGGCGCCGATGCCGGAGGCGCCGCCGGAGATCAGCACGACCCGATCGGTCAAGCTCGGATAAGTCGCGAATTGTACGGACATCGATTACAGAAGCGCCTTGGTTGTTGGATCGAACAGGCAGGCGCGCGACATGTCGATGCCCAGCGTTATCGTCTCGCCCATGACGGGAGCGTCGTCCGGCTCGAAACGGCCGGTGATCTCCAGGTCGCCCAGCCTGAGCACGGCAAGCGTCTCGGCCCCGGTCGGCTCGACCAGTTCGACCGGCGCCTGCATGGACGCCACAGCCGGTTTGCGTGACTTCAGGTCGGTCGTGAAACGGTAGATGTGTTCCGGCCGGATACCGAGCACGACGTCCTTTGGCGCACCGGCGGGCATCGGCGCGGCAAGGGCGAGGCTGGCGTCGCTGCCGTCAGCGGCGCGTACCGAGATGCTGGTCGAGCCCGTAAGCCGGGCGGGGATGAAATTCATCGCCGGCGATCCCATGAAACCGGCAACGAACATGTTCGTCGGCCGGTCGTAGATCCGCTTCGGCGTGTCGAACTGCTGTACCGAGCCCTGGTTCATCACCGCAATGCGGGATGCAAGCGTCATCGCCTCGACCTGATCGTGGGTGACGTACACCGTGGTCTTGCCGACGCGATGGTGGAGCTTCTTGATTTCGGTACGCATATCGACGCGCAGCTTGGCGTCGAGGTTGGACAGGGGCTCGTCGAACAAAAACAGCTTCGGGTCGCGGACGAGGGCACGCCCCATCGCAACGCGCTGCCGCTGGCCGCCCGAGAGCTGGCCGGGCTTGCGTTTAAGCAGCTGTTCGATCTGCAAGAGTGCGGCAACCCGCTGGACAGCTTCCGCTTGCGCCGCTTTTGGCACGCCGCGGCTTTCCATGCCGAAGGTGATGTTCTGGCGCACCGTCATCGTGGGATAGAGGGCGTATGACTGGAACACCATCGCAATGTCCCGGTCCTTGGGTTGCACCGAGTTCACCAGCCGGTCGCCGATCCAGATCTCTCCCGACGTGACCGTTTCCAGGCCGGCGATCATGGCGAGCAAGGTTGACTTGCCGCAGCCTGACGGGCCGACAAGGGCGACGAATTCTCCGGTCTTAGCCTCGAGATTGATGCCGGCAAGAATCTCGAGCGAGCCGTAGCTCTTGTGAAGGTTGCGGATCATCAACGCGGACATGGGCGACGCTTCATTTGATGGCGCCCTGGGTGAGGCCGCGCACGAAGTATTTTCCACCGAACAGATAGATCAGCAGCGGAGGCAGCGCGCCGATCAGCACGGCTGCGCTCATCACATCATAAGCACGCGCGGTCGTGCCGCCGGCCGTGAGTGCTACCAACGCCGCCGTGATCGGCTGCTGCTGGCCAGATGTGAAGACGACGCCGAACAAATACTCGTTCCAGATGCCGGTGAACTGCCAGATGACGGTGACGATCAGAATGGGTGGCGACAGGGGCAGGATGATCTTGCGGAAGATCCGCCAGAAGCCGGCGCCGTCGATGCGTGCCGCCTTGATCAGGTCGTCCGGTATGCTGACGTAGAAATTGCGGCAGAACAGGGTGGTGAACGAGATGCCCTGGACGACGTGGATCAGCACCAGCCCATATGTGGAATTGGTCAGGCCGAGCTTGCCGAGCAGGAACGCCCACGGCATCAGCGAAATCTGGCCGGGCATGAATACGCCGAGCAGCATCAGATTGAAGATCAGTTCAGAGCCCCTGAAGCGCCATTTGGAGAGGATGTAGCCGTTCATGGCGCCGAGAATGGTCGAGATGATGGTGGCGGGGATCGTCATCGCCAGCGAGTTGAAAAAATTGCGCTTCATCCCCTCGCAGGTACCGCTGACGCAGTAGGATCCCCAGGCCTGCGCCCACGCATCGAACCGGAAGCTGCGCGGTACGGAGATGAGGCCGTTGCGGGCAATCTCCGACTGCTCGCGCAATGAGTTGAAGATCACCACCAGCAATGGCACGAGATAGACGACCGCGAAAAGCGTCAGCACGGCATAGACAAGGAAGCGGCTCCAGAAATGCCGGCGCGTGGCGGCGGCTTCTTCCGGATCAAAACGGGCATTGGGGGAAATTTCAGCCATTGCGGCCCTCCGCCTGCCGGCGCCAGACGATCCACAAGGAGTACGGCACCAGCACCACCGCGACCGCCGCGAGCATCATCATCGCCGCGGCGGCACCTTCGCCGATTTGGCCGCGCTGGAACATCAGGTCGTAGACATAGATGGCGGGGAAGGTGGTGGACACACCTGGCCCGCCTCGCGTCAACGCCGCAACCAGGTCGAAGGTCTTTATGGCGAATTGTATCTGAATGACCGTCACCGCCAGGAATATCGGGGCGATGGTTGGCAGGATGACCCTCCGATAGGTCCGGAAAATCGACGCGCCGTCGATTTGCGCGGCTTTGACGAGGTCCGGATCGACGGACCGCAAGCCGGCCAGGAAGAGCGCCATTGCGAAGCCGGACGACTGCCAGATACCGGTTATGATCACCGCATAGATCGCAGTGTTGCGGTTGGCCGTCAGGGCGAAGCTGAAGTCGGTCCAGCCAAGCCCTCGAACGAAGGCCTGGATGCCGTCGACAGGGTTATACAGCCAGCTCCACACCGTACCGGTGACGATGAAGGACACCGCCAACGGATAGAGGAAGATGGTGCGCCAAACCGCCTCGCCGCGGACGCGCTGGTCGATTGCGATCGCGAGCAGCAGGCCAACGGCCATCGAGCCAACGATATAGAAGCCGCTGAACAGGAAGAGATTCGTATAGGCGATGTTCCAGCGCCGGTTTGCCCAGAGCGAAGCGTAATTGTCCAGGCCGACGAACCCATAGGTCGGCAATAGCGACGAATCGGACAGCGAGATGTAGAGCGTCCAGAGCGTGAAGACGAAAACATAGATGAAACTCGCAGCTATCGACGGCGCCAGCACCAGAATGGGCACCATCGTGCCCAGGCGCTCGCGCCACGGTCGGGCCGCGGCAGCTGCAGCTGGTACAATCAGATCATGGGTGGACATCGGGCTGCTCCGGCGAGGTCTGGCCGGGAGCTTCGCCCCCGGCCATCATCGGCAGCGTCATTTCTGCGCTTCGGCCGCATCCGCCATCGCGTTGGCCGCGTCCTGCGCACTCATATCCGGCGTTGCTACAAACTCCGTGATGCTATCCATTATTGCGCCGCGGACCTTTTGCGGAACCGTCATGTTGTGCGCCATCGAACGCACGAGCGTGCCGGCGGCGATCGAGGCTTGCAGATCCTTTTGCGAGAGTTGCTGGCAGGGATTGAAGCCGTTCGAAAGATCGACGTCGAGGCGGGCCGGAATGGACCCTTTGGTCTGATTGAAAATGGTCTGGAATTCGGGCGACAGGATGATGCTGGCAAGCAGCTTCTGTCCCTCGATATAGTCCGGGTCCTTCTGTTTGAAGAACACGACCGAGTCTGAATTCAAGATGAAACCCGGCTTGCCCCAATCGGTCGGCGCCTGGGCGCAGACATAGTCGGTGCCCTCCTTGAAGCCGCCGGCCGTCAGCAGGCCGATCGTCCAGTCGCCCATGATGTGGAAGGCGGCCTCGCCGCGGCCGACGAGATGCGACATGGTATCCCAGTCACGCCCGTTCATGCCGGGGTCCATGTACTTCGAGGTCATGGTGCGGAACTGCTCGAAGGCCTTGACCATGCCATCGCTGCGCATGGCATCGACGTCGCCCTCGACGAAAGCTTTCCTGTAGAGATCGAGGTCCTGACCATACACGACCACTTCGAAGACGGTCGAGTCGGTCCAGTCGGCGGTCGAGTGCGAAATGCAGATCTTGCCGCTGGCCACGATCTTGTCGCAGGCGGCGTTGAATTCCGCCCATGTCTTCGGCATCTCGGTGACGCCCGCGTCCTTCATGACCTTCGGCGATGCCCACAGCCAGTTGATGCGGTGGATGTTCATCGGCGCGGCCACCCAATTCCCGGTCGGCTTCATCACCGGCAGTAATTCGGGAGCGACGACCTTCTCCCAATTTTCCGCCTTCGCCAGGTCGTCGAGATTGGCTGTCATGCCCGTCTCGTTCCATTCGGCGATCTCGGGGCCTTTGAGCTGCACAGCGGGAGGTGCGTTGCCGGCGATCACATCGGCACGCAGTTTGGCCAGGGTATTGGCCGTATGGCCTGCGATGGAGGTCTGCTGCCAGGTGCCACCCTTGGCGGTAAACATCTCGCCGAGCTTGGCGATAGCCTGGGCGTCCGATCCGGTGGCCCATTGATGCAAGAGGTTGGTCTTCGGCTCCGCGAGCGCTGTTCCGGTAATCAAAGTGAAGGCGGTAGCGGCCGCAAAGGCCGTCCTCAGGTATTTCATCGTTTCACTCCCATATGTGATGCACGGTTCGTATCGACCGCTTGTGGCCCGCGATTTGAGGTCGTGGCCGGCGAGATGCAGTAATCTCCGTTCTTTCCAAGATGACATATTTGGGCTATCAGTCAACGTGCTTTGTGCTCATCATGAACAAACCTTCGCTTAGAAATTGGCTGATCGACAGGCCGTCTGCGTCGCCGGAGAGCCTGATCGTTCGATGCTTGCGCGAGCGCGGCGTGCTTTCTGCGTCGCAAATTACCCGCATTACCGGTTTGGCGCGGTCGACGGTTTCAACTGCGCTCAACGGCTTGAGAAAGTCGGGGATGGTGATCGAATCCTCGGCCCATCATGACGCGGCCAGGGGTATTGGCAGGCCTGCCACGACATTGACGCTCAATCCCGCTGCGGGCACCTGCGTCGGCATCCATCTGGGCCTCGACGAAATGCGGTGTGTCGTCGCCGACGTGTCGCATTCTTTCGTTGCCGAACAAACTATCCCCATGGGTCTGGACTACCAGCCGCAACAGACGGCCCAGCTTGCCAAGTCAGTAATTGCCCGATGCTACGAAGAGAACGGTCTGCCGATGGCGGGGCTCCTGGGGGTTGGGGTCTCCGTCTCGGGCCCAGTCAGCCGCGAAGGAGTGGTGCTGCGCGCGAGTATCGTTCCGACCTGGGCCGGGGTCAACATCCGCGATGTGTTCGGGCCGGTCCTCGAACAGCCGATCTTCGCCGACAATGAGAGCAACTGCTCGGCCATTGCCGAGCTGATGTGGGGTGCGGCCGTCGGCCAGGACGATTTCGTGCTGTTCAAGGTCGATCTGGGCGTCGGCGGGGCCATTGTCCAGCACGGCCGGCTGGTGAGCGGCATCGCCGGCGGCGCCGGCGAATTCGGGCACATCAGCATCGATCCCGGTGGCGACCTTTGCCGGTGCGGCAATCGAGGATGCCTGGAGCTCTATGCCAGCTTTGCCCGGCCGCTCGAGCAGATTTCGCGCATCGTGCGGCGGCCGGTCACGATGGACGACGTGATCATGATGGCCGAGAAGGGCGACGTGAGGGCGCTGCGGATGATCGAGGACACCGCCGAGTTCGCCGGTCGTGGCCTTGGCTTGATCGGTTCGGTGCTCAATCCGCCGCTCATCATCATCGGCGGCCGCATGGCGTTGGCGGGCGACATTCTCCTGGCACCGCTGATCGCGTCATATGAACGCCACACGCTCATCAAGTCCCGCGATGTGGCACCCGCGTTGCGCACACGGATAATCGTTGGCAAGCACACGGAGAACGATGCATTGCTCGGCGCGGTCGGCCTCGTGCTGCGCCACAACAGCCGGCTTCAGTGACCCGGCTTCGCTTCGGGTGGTGCTCTGATTTTGCGAGCTGCCTCGCCGCTCCGGCGGAGGTGAGGTTCACTACGCGACACGCACCGTGCGCTGCCTCGGCTTGATCGCGGTGGCGAGCAGCAGGCCGGCGACGATGAGGGCGGCACCGGCGAGATCGTAGTCTTGCAAGCTTTCGCCAAGGAACAGATAAGCGAGAACGGCGACGAAGGCGGTCTGGAGATAGAGCAGCATGCTGGCGCGCCCCGCGCCAAGCGTCTCGACGCTACGGTTGTAGAGATAGTACATCAGAGCGCCGCCCGGGCCAGCCACATAGGCGAGAGCCAGAAGGCCGTTCGCATGCAGCGCCGAACGATCCCCGGAAAACAGTTCCCAGAGATAGAAGGGCAGTGCGGCCAGCGCGCCGGCTCCCAGCAGCAGGACCACCATCGGCAGAAGCTCGATAGCGAATTTGGCGCGACGCAGCAGCACGGTGTAGAGGCCCCAGCAAAACGCGCTGCCGACGATCCACAACTCGCCGGGATTGAATTGCAGCTGCGTCAGCGCAGCAAGGTCGCCGCGCGCCACGATCACCACCATGCCGGCCAGAGCGACCAGCGCTCCAAGCGCTTTCCAGACACCGAGGGACTCGCCGAGCACGAAGCGGGCAAGCACCATGGTCATGATCGGCGACAGCGCCATGATGATGCCGGCAGTTGTCGCGTTGGTGTAGTTGAGGCCCGTGTAGATCATGCCCTGACACAAGGTCAGCCCGATGGCACCGATGACCAGCACCTCGATCACCCGGGATTGGATCAGCACGAGCATCGCCCCGTGATGACGATGGACGATAGGCAGCAGGATCGCGCAGGCAAGCGTCAGCCGCCAGAAGCAGAGCGCCCAAGGCGGCATCTCGGGGGCAACCCACTTGGCGGCGATATAGACGCCGGCCGACAGGAGCCAGCAGAGCGTCGCGAGGGAATAGGCGAGCGGAAGTGATGCGCCGGGTGTCGCCTTCGCTACACTTGGATGTGCTATCGGCAGCGATTGGATGTCTGTCTCCTCCAACCGCAGACTTTTAGCAGATTTGCAGCGTCTTGCTAAGCAGCAACAACAGCTGTTTGACCAACTGGTGCAATCGGTGGGTCATTGTGGGTTCCGCCGTTCATGGTCTCGTTCCATTCCAACGCATGTTGGCCCATGAGCAACTCGATACCGAAAAGCGCAAGCCGTATCGATTTCGCGCGATACGAATGTGAGATTCATATCGCGACAGATATTCGCGCGGTTGCCACAATCTCCTCGCGCCATATTTCTACCGAGAGCAGATTTGTCGCGAATTCCTGGCACTCGGATCACGAGTGCCGCTGCTTCGAAGCAATTGGAAGAATAAGCCACTGACTTGCGTTTGCACAAAGAGCGCGACACAAATCCATGCGGAGGACGTCCGATGCCTGCCGGCTTCCGAGGAAGCGTACTCGTAGCGGTATTGGGCGCCGTCGTGGCAAGCTGCGCTGGCATTCCGGCGCAAAAAACCGGGCCGGCGCAAAAAACGGGGGCAATAACCGGCTATGGCCCCAATCCCACCTTACCGAAACCACGACCGACGCTGATCCCGACTGTTAACATCGCCGAGGCGAAAGGCTGGCAGAAAGGCGGTATGCCGACCCCGGCGAAGGGGCTGACAGTGAACGCCTTCGCCACCGGCCTCGACCATCCGCGCTGGCTACATGTGCTTCCGAACGGCGACGTGCTGGTTGCTGAAACCAATGCCCCTGCCAAGCATGACGAAGGCTTTAGTCTTAGAAAGGTCTTCATGGACCTAGCTATGAAGCGGGCTGGCGCCGCGACCAAAAGTGCCAACCGCATCACGCTCCTGCGCGACACCGATGGCGACGGCATTGCGGATGTGCGCACGACGTTCGCGGAAGGCCTCAATTCGCCCTTCGGCATGACGCTGTCCAAAGGCAAGCTCTTTGTCGCGAATACCGACGCGCTCGTCGCATTCCCCTACTCCAATGGCCAGACCCGAGTCAGCGCGTCGCCGGAAAAGATCATCGACTTGCCAGCCGGGGACCTCAACCATCATTGGACCAAGGACGTGATCGCAACTCCGGATGGACGCAAGCTCTATGTCACCGTTGGTTCCAACAGCAACGTTGGAGAAAACGGCATAGCCGCGGAGAAGAACCGCGCCGCTGTCCTTGAAGTGGATCGGTCGACCCGCCGCACTCGGGTCTTCGCCTCGGGCCTGCGCAACCCGAACGGGCTCTCCTGGAATCCTGAAAAGGGGGAGCTTTGGGTCGCCGTGAACGAGCGTGACGAGATCGGCGACGACCTTGTGCCGGATTACATGACCTCAGTTCGTGACGGCGCTTTCTACGGCTGGCCTTACAGCTACTACGGACAGAACGTCGACGAACGTGCCAAGCCGCAGCGCCCCGATCTCGTGGCGACGGCGATCAAGCCCGATTACGCCCTGGGCTCTCATACCGCCTCGCTGGGACTGACCTTCTCCAAAGGCGCCCGGCTCGGTCCGAGCTACGGCAACGGCGCCTTCGTTGGCCAGCACGGCTCGTGGAATAGAAGCGTGCACAGCGGCTACAAGGTGATCTTCGTGCCGTTCCATGGTGGCAAACCGAGCGGTCCTCCGAAAGATGTGCTCACTGGCTTCATCGGGCGTAATGGCGAGGCGATGGGCCGTCCGGTCGGCGTTGCTATCGATCAGACTGGCGCACTGCTCGTCGCCGATGACGTCGGTAACGTCATCTGGCGGGTCCGCCGGGCGAATGGCCGTTGAGCGCAGGTGCCTTTCTGATTCCGACCTCACCAGCCTTCGGCTACGGCGCCACGCCCGGTATGGCTTCATTCGGCTGCGATTTCGATGCATATGCCAGATGATAACATCGCGCCTGCCGCATGTCGGCCGTTGCGGAGAGGTCTATTTTGCGCATGGCTGTGCAATGAGGCCGAGCGACGCCACCAAGCGACCAACGGTTGATTTCGCGGCAATGGCCGCGAGTCAGTCCCTGCCTTGCTCCAAAGCCTGAGCGTCGATAGACCTGCCTGCTATTTCCTCAGCTAATAGATCGATATGATTGCAGGATTAACGGTTTCATAGCCCAGGCGCGGCTCCGATTTGTCTTTCGAAATCGCGCTGGAGACAGTTCCGGTTGAACTGCAATCCACCTTTGTTTCCCTCTTTTTCTTGATCGTGCTGCCCGACAGGTCGGCGCAGGCCGACGTTACTGCTGTACTGACCACCCTCTTTTTCTCGTGCGCAACGGCGGCGGTGGATAGGGCAATCACAATTGCCGCGCAAACAATCGTCAATCTCATTGATTTTCCCCCTTAGAGCACCGCAAACGTGTGGTCGACTGCCTTGAGACGCCGGCGAAGACGGTACTCGCGCCTGGCCGGCCCATCCGGCTTTCGACGGCACAAGATTGTAACTACATTAGCTACAGCGCAAGTAACCATTTCGGACTAGGGAACGGGGCTCACCCTTCGACGGAAAGCGGCTGGGCTGCCGGCGAAAAAGCAGGCGTTTTAGCCGTTCTCGCCGCCGAGCGCCTTCCGATTTTGGGACAGAGGTTGGCTGATGCCCTTAAACTCACGGCTACGCATTGGTTGGATCTATGCAGCGACAAGGCCAATCTTGGCAAAGCCTCTGCATAGTCACCTTCGGGCAGCACCAGTCTTGGAATTCACGCCCTCAAGCAAGGCGAGCAGGCCTTTCAGAATTTCGATTGGCGGCGGCGGACAACCTGGAATGTGCAGATCGACAGGCAACGCCTCGGACACTCCGCGCACCACGGCATAGCTGCCGGCGAAACAGCCGCCATTACCTGCGCAATCTCCAAGTGCGACCACCCATTTTGGGTTGGGTGTTGCGTCGTAGGTCCGCTTCAATGCCTCGCGCATGTTTTTTGTGACCGGCCCGGTGACGAGCAGTACATCGGCATGGCGGGGTGATGCGACGAACCGGATCCCAAAACGCTCGATGTCATAGAAGGCGTTGTTCAGCGCGTGCATTTCAAGTTCGCAGCCGTTGCAGGAACCGGCATCGACCGCCCGGATCGACAGGCTTCGCCCTAATCGTTTGTGAGCAGCCCCATCGAGCGCGCGTGCGAGTTCGTCGACTGCCGTGCTGCTTGCCAACGGCGGACGCTCGGTGAGAGGGGGGCGTATCAGGCTTTCAAAAAGAAGCTTGCGCATGACAGCGTGCCTTCAGAGATCATGGCCCGAATAAGAGCAGTTGAACGATTTGTTGCACAGCGGAAAGTCGGCGACGATGTTTCCTTCGATCGCCGCTTCAAGGAGCGGCCATTGAAACCATGACGGATCACGGAGGTGACAGCGCTCGACCAAGCCGCCCTTGCCAATGCGCAGCCAGGCCAGAATGTCGCCGCGGAAACCTTCGACCAGCGCCATGCCTTCATGCGGTTGGTCTGTCTGCGCGAAATCGATACGGATCGGTCCGTCTGGCAGTTGTCGCAGGATTTGTTCGATCAGGGACAGGCTCTGTTCGACCTCGTGGATACGAATCCAGACACGGGCGTTCACGTCGCCTTCCTGGAGTAGAGGCACATCGAAAGCGAGCTCGTCATAGGGTGGATAGGCGACATTGCGGCGGGCATCGAAGTCCCGACCGGAGGCCCGGCCAACATACCCGCCGGCGCGATACTGTCGGGCGAGCTCCACCTTCAGCCGGCCAGTTGCGACTGTCCGATCCTGCAGCGACGCCGTGTTGTCGTAGAGCTCGACCAGTGCGGGAAACCGCTGCCTGATCTCTGCGATCAGGGACCTGAGCGCTGTAGTGCCCTCATCGCTCAGGAAGCTTGCCACGCCTCCGGGCACGATGCAGTCGCGCATCAAACGATGACCGAAGGCAGCATCGCTTGCCCGCAATACGCGCTCACGCAGCACCCCACAGTGGGCATGCATGAGCGCGAAGGCGGCATCATTGCAGATAGCGCCGATGTCGCCCAGATGATTGGCCAGGCGCTCCAATTCGGCCATGAGCGCTCGCAGCCAGACCGCGCGTGGGGGAACCTCGACACCCAGCGCCGCTTCGACCGCGCGGGCAAAAGCGAGGGAGTATGCCACGGTACTGTCGCCGGAAGTTCTGCCCGCCAGTTTGGCTGCACGGTCGATGTCGGACCCCGCCATCAGGCCTTCTATACCCTTGTGCGCGTAGCCGAGGCGCTCCTCCAGCCGGACGACCGTTTCGCCGCTCGCTGTAAATCGAAAATGGCCTGGCTCGATGATGCCGGCATGCACGGGTCCGACCGGGATCTGATGCAGGCTCTCCCCCTCGGCAGGCAGGAAAGGGTAGGGGGCGGCTGTCGCAGCAGACGTCCGGACGCGGGTACTCAACGGATAGCTGACACCCCAATGGCCATGATCAAGCCACCGTCTCGTATCAGGCGCGCCTTGTGGCAGGAGCCCGAACAGGTCAGCAGCCGCGCGTTCGAGCCGCAATGCGGGCGGATGCAGCCGGCCGACCGATGGGTAGCGGCCACTGGGGCATTCCAGGCTGACGACGCCGATGTCCCCGGCGCCTTCATCGAGAAGTGCCATGTGGACGGCACCTGGCTCACCCCATAGGCCGAGCAAGCTCCAGTGGCCGTCGGCCAATTGCTCGACGGCAAAGCCCCATTTTTTCGGAGTCACCACGGCGCGCGACCACGGGAAATGATTTTCGACACGTTGGCCAGCAAGGATGAGATCGATCAGCGCGGGCATGCTCTTTCTCTCCTCTGCTCACCCCAGGATACTTGCGACGTGCTGGAACCATGTGACCAGCGGTGGCGGCAGATAGACGCCGGCGGCAAACACCAACGCCAAGTGGGAATACATCGGAATGTAGGACGCCTCAGCGGGTGCCGTGCTGCCGCGCGGTTCGCCGAAAGCGACGCCGGTCAGTCGAAGCAACAGGGCGCCGAAAGCGAGCAGAATCCCGAAAACCAACGGCATCGCCAAAAGGGGGTGCCTTGCAAATGTCGAACTCACGACCAGGAATTCGCTCATGAAGATGCCGAGCGGAGGCAGGCCGGCAATGGCAACGACGCCGATGACGAGCGCCCAGCCAAGCGCAGGATGCGTTTCCGTCAGTCCCCGGATTTCGGCGATGTTCTGTGTACCCTTGACCTGGGCAATGTGGCCGACCGTGAAAAAGATCGCCGACTTGGTCAGGCTATGCATGACCATGTGCAGCAGGCCGGCAAAATTGGCGAGCGGGCCTCCTATGCCGAAAGCGAACACGATGATGCCCATGTGCTCGATCGAGGAGTACGCGAACAGGCGTTTGATGTCGCGGCGGCGGTAGAGCATGAAGGCCGCGAAGACAAGCGACGTCAGTCCCATCGTGATCATCAATGGCCCAGGTGCGATCGCTTCCGGGCTTGCCGCGAGCAACAGCTTGAAGCGCAGCACGGCATAGAGCGCAACGTTTAACAGCAAGCCCGACAGCACTGCGGAAATCGGCGTTGGACCCTCAGCATGCGCGTCTGGCAGCCAGGCATGCAAGGGCGCAAGGCCGACCTTCGTCCCGTAGCCGAGCAGCAGAAAGATGAAGGCGACATTGAGCAGACCCGGATCGAAGCGCGCGGCGTGAGCGATGAGCACCGTCCAGACCATCGCATTCGTCCCCTCGCCAACAACCGGCTGTACAGCCATGTAGACGAGGATGGTGCCGAACAGTGCGAGCGCGATGCCGACGCTGCCCAGAATGAAATATTTCCAGGCGGCCTCCAGCGCTTCGTGCGTGCGGTAGATGCCGACCATAAGCACGGTGGTCAGCGTGGCAAGTTCCACCGCCACCCACATCAAGCCAATATTGTTCGAGACGAACGCCAGGTTCATGCCGAACATCATGACCTGGTACATTGCGTGATAAAACCGCAAGTTCGGGACTGTCAGCCGCCCGATCTCCAGTTCGTGGGCAATGTAGGAAGCGCTGAAGACGCTAGTGGTGAAGCCGACGAATGTGTTGAGCACGATAAAGACGATATTGAGATCGTCGACGAGCAGATACTGCCCGGGCTGCGGGCGGTCGGTGACAAGAAGCGACAGTGCGGCGAGCAAGGTCAGCAAGCTCGCAGCGACATTGACGCCCGCCGATATCCGGTATTTCGGCAGCACCGCCAGGAGTGCGGCCGCGAAGACCGGTATCAGCAAAATGGCGGCCACCGCATCGAGGGAAAACGCGGTCAACGGTGTTCTCCCCTGTAGTCGTCGAGCGCGCCGACATCCACCGAGTCGAACCTCTCGCGGATGCGGAACAGGAAGACTCCGATGACGATGAAGGCGATAAGGATCGAGAAGGCGACACTGATCTCGACGACCAGGGGCATGCCCTTGGCCCCCGTGGCGGCGAGGACCAGACCGTTCTCGAGCGACATGAATCCGACAACTTGGCTGACGGCGTTGCGGCGGGTGACCATCACCAGCAGCCCCAGCAAAATGATGGACAGCGCGAAAGCCAGGTCCTCGCGGGCGAGGGGATCAGCCTCGGGAGTGACGCGCAGCATCAGGACCATGGACAGGGCCACCAGGCCTATCCCCGCAAGCATGGTCGTACCGATGCCGACGGCGGTCTCGACGTCACGATGGATGCCGAGCCGCTGAATGATGCGATGAAGCCCGACAGGAATGACGATCGCCTTGAAGACGAGGGCGATCGCCGCCGTGACGTAGAGATGATGCGCGTCCTGAATGTATGCCTGCCAAGCTACGGACAGGGCCAGCACGATTGCATGAAGCGCAAAAACGTTGATCAGCGCAAAGAGGCGATCCTGATACAGCATCATGAAACTGACCAGCACCAGGCCGCCGGCAAGCAGGTGAGCGATGTCGAAGGTGAGGCCGTTCATCAGAGGCTCCGTGAGACGAACAGCAGGAGCGTGCCGAGCAGGGCCAGCATCAGTGCTGCCCCGAGGAAATCCGGGACGCGGAAGACGCGCATCTTGGCGATGGCGGTCTCAAAAACAGCGAGGAGAACGCCACAGACGGCAAGCTTGCCGACATAGGCGACGACACCCGGAGCAAGTGATTCCAGTCCTGCCTCGGCGCTCGCCAGTCCCCAAGGTAGGAAGACGCAGGAAATCAGCGACACATAGAGCAGAAGCTTGAGGAAGGCGGCAAACTCGATCATCGCCAGATGGCGACCGGAATATTCCAGCACCATCGCCTCATGAACCATGGTGAGTTCCAGATGGGTCGATGGGTTGTCCACGGGTATGCGGGCGTTTTCGGCGATCGCCACCATCACGAGGGCGATAAGCGACATCCCGAGCGACACCCGCAAGCCAACCTCCGGTGACCCCATGAAGGCGGCGACCGTTGAGAGTTGCGTAGCACCCGCGACGAGCGCCAGGCTGAACACGATGAGCAGCATGGCGGGTTCGGCCAGCGAAGCGATCATCACCTCGCGGCTCGAGCCGATGCCGCCAAAGCTCGTGCCGACGTCCATGCCTGCCAGCGCCAGGAAGAACCGGGCGCTTCCCAGCAGTGCGACAATGGCTATGAGATCGGCGGTCCAACTGAATGTAAGGCCGGCGGCGAATGTCGGGATGAGCGCCGCGCCGACCCAGGTGGTGGCAAAGATCAGATAGGGCGTCACGCGAAACAGCCAGGATGCGTTGTCCGCCAGAACGACTTCCTTGCGCATCAGCCGCAAGAGATCGCGGTAAGGTTGGATCAGGGAAGGACCCTGGCGGCGCAAGAGCCGTGCCTTCACCTTGCGCACGAATCCGGTCAGGAGCGGCGCCAGCAAAAGCACCAGCGCCATCTGCGCGCCTTGAACGGCCAACTCGAGAATCACGGCCATAGTGCGAGCACCAGGAGCAGGACAATGAGAAAGAGAAAGACGAGGGTCAGGTAGCGCCTGATCGTCAGGAACTGCAGATGGTTGAGGTGGTCGGTCGCAAAGTCGAGGGCCCGGCCGATAGGCAGGTACAGCGTCTCCCAGATCACATCATGCATTTCGACATTCAGACGAGCCGGACCGGTCTCGCCAGGTGCCGGCATTTCGACGGTTTCCCTTGCACGGAATACAAACGTGCCGAAGACGCGGCGGATAGGCTGCGCGAAGCTGACGGCCGTATACTGCGAGCTTGGGACCACATCCGGGAAGCCACAACCCCAGGCGGGACCCCGACGGAGTGCATGTGATGCAAAGCGATGGATCACATATGTCGCAGCGGATGCGGAAAAGGCGATGAACAGGAACACCAACAGGCCGTTGTAGGAACTGCGGCTCGCTGCAATCGGCACGATAGACAGCCAGGGCTGCGCCATCTGCACAGGCATCCGGCTGCCGATCAGTGGCAGTGTCACCGATGATAGGCCGTCTATCACAAGACCGGGCAGAATGCCGGCCAGGAGACAAAGGGCAGCGAGAACGAACATTGCCGCCAGCGAGTGGCGGTCGACCTCATGCGCCAGTTCCACCGCGGCCGAGCGTGGCCGGCCGAGGAATGTAATCCCGAACGCCTTTACAAAGCAGGCCGCGGCCAGTGCCGCCGACAGCGCCAGCAGACCGCCAACGGCGGGCACCATGACCTTCAGGCCCCATTGCGGCAGATCTGGGCTCTGCAATATGGCCTGAAAGGCCAGCCATTCGGAGACAAAGCCGTTGAAGGGTGGAAGTGCCGAGATCGCGACGCAACCGACGAGAAAGGCAAAACTTGTAAAGGGCATGCGATGGATGAGACCGCCCAGCTTCTCCATATCCCGCTCTCCGGTTGCCGTCAGCACGGCGCCCGCGCCGAAAAACAGCAGGCTCTTGAAAAAGGAATGATTGAGGACGTGGAACAGCGCGGCGGTGAGCGCCAGCGCTGCAGCCGATGGCATGGCGTTCGCCTTGAACGCGAGCGCGAGACCAAGGCTTACGAAGATGACGCCGATGTTTTCAATGGTGCTATAGGCGAGCAGTCGCTTCAGGTCCTTTTCCATCAGCGCGTAGAGGATGCCGAGAACCGCCGTCAGGCCGCCAAGAAAAAGCACGGCAACGCCCGACCACCATGCCCGCTCACCGAGCAGATCGAAAATAACGCGTATGAAGCCATAGACTGCGACCTTGGTCATCACGCCGCTCATGAGAGCCGAGACGTGGCTTGGCGCAGCCGGATGAGCGAGTGGTAGCCAAACGTGCAGCGGGACGAGTCCAGCCTTGGAGCCGGCACCCAGCAGCATGAGAACCAGGACGAAAGCAGCGGCGAACGGCGTGGGGTCGGCAGCTCGCATCGCGTCGAATGTATAGGTTCCATCGGATCCGGCGAGCAGGCCGAACGCAAGCAGCAGCGCGAGTGTGCCGAAGCTCGCCATCACGAGATAGATGTAGCCCGCCCGCGCATTGTCCTGCTCGCGATGGTGCGCCATGACGAGCGCCCAGGAGGCGAGCGACATGAATTCCCAGGAAAGCAGGAAAGTGAAGGCGTCGTCGGCGACCACGACAAGGTTCATTCCGGCTAGGAAAGCCGGGAAGAACGGCAGCACCCGATGCGGCGCAGACTCATGCCTGCCATAGCCGAGGCCATAAAGACTGGCCATGGAGCCGCCGAAGTTGACGACGATGAGGAAGAAAGTCGAGAGCGCATCCAAACGGAAATGAGCGCCAATCCATGGCAATCCAAGAGGCAACACCACAGTCGACGGGGTGACGGGATTGTCGGCGATGCGGCTCGCCAGAACCATGAGCACAGCCGCCGAAATACCTAGCGTCAAGCCGTAGATCAGGCGTGTTCCCGAGTCCGATCTGCGGCTTTCCGCAATCGCAAGCACCGCAGTCCCCAGGAGCGCAGCAACGCCCCACAGGAGGACCGCGGCCCCCGAAATCACGCCACGCTCCTCACGGGGAGTTTGGCATCCGTATCGACCCCGCCCAGAATCTTGGCGGGGTCAAAATCCGCTTTCAGTCGCACGCCGCGCCCGCCGATTTGGCTGGAGGCGCCTTCAGCGATCAATTCCACGCCGGCGAGGTCAAGTGCCCCGATCAGCTTCATGAGAGAATCGACGTTACCCCGAATAATCGACTCGCTGGCTTCCATGCGTTGAATTGTCGGCACGGAAAGACCGGACAATTCGGCAAGCCTGCGCTGGTCGATGCCAAGGAGTGCCCTCGCGGCACGCAACTGTGGAGCAGTTATCACGGTCGCATCCCCTTTTTGATCAGCTTTGAGATATTATCTCTACGCCTTGCAGCATATATTAAAATGCGGCGCATTCAATTAATGATGCGTGACGCATCTGTCTTGAAGTTGTAGAAAACCGGGCGATACGTCCCGCGCCTCGAACCAAAGCATGCGACCAGTCCCGTCACGGCCAGTGTTGTCGCCAGCCATCTCGGGTTGCGCCTGATGGGGCTGGAAATGGGCCTTATCTCGGCCGGCTCTTGCCGTTGGGGCCGGTCTCATCGTGCTTCAGGATCAGCCCAACAGATAGCTGCCGAAATCTAGGAACCGCGCCTTCGCGAATGTGCTGCCAAATCTGGCATGCGGCAAAGCTCTGTAGCGCTACTGCCAAAGCCGCCTCATGCGAACGGAGACGTCCTCCAGGACTGGCATGGAGGCCAGCACGAGGAGAATGGCCGCGAGAAACAATGTCGCCGCGAAGCCGACATGCTTGAAACCCACAGCGCCGATGACGCCGCCCAGAAAGAACAATGCCACAAGCGACGCCAGCAGCCTCAGCTTTCTTCGATCCGCCTTCACGAACAGTTCGTCCGAGTCACTCCCCGAGATGTTCCAATAAAGCAGCTTGCCGAGCTCGATGCCCATGTCAGTCACCAGGCCAGTGACATGCGTTGTCCGGATTCTGGCTTCCGACAGCTTGGTGATGATGGCGTTCTGCAAGCCCATGATGAAGCAAAGCAGCATCACCGTCATCGGCACAAACAGGGCTTCATGACGCGCAAGATGGCTGCCGAGCAGACCGAAGCAGATCAGCAGAACCGCTTCCAGGACAAGCGGGAACGCGTACTCGCCCTGCAGACCCTGCCGCCTTCCCCAGTTGACCAGCACCGCTGAGCAGGCGGCGCCTGCGACAAACGACAACAAGGCCCCCAATCCGGAAAG
This sequence comes from Mesorhizobium sp. M0166, assembly GCF_040322255.1. Classification (NCBI taxonomy): domain Bacteria; kingdom Pseudomonadati; phylum Pseudomonadota; class Alphaproteobacteria; order Hyphomicrobiales; family Phyllobacteriaceae; genus Mesorhizobium; species Mesorhizobium sp. M0166. The sequence goes on from NZ_JAMYTD010000006.1 coordinate 116,770, forward strand.
CGCCAGTTCGACATTGCCGAGTGCCAGGTGATCAGCCATCGACGAAACGATGCCTGACATGTGGGATGTATACTGTTGGACCGCCAGAAAGCCGCCAGCATTGGCGGCTCCTGCGATGAACGTCAGAAAGCGAGCGAGGTGCCGGTCGGCTCTTTCGCTACGCTCTTTTCCGGTCAGCCGGCGCAGATACAGGATCATGAGCGAACCTTGCCTTTCCATGCGGAAAAGCGGGACCGCAAGCTGACATGCCGGGAGAGGCTCATTGGGTGTTTCGGGAAGAAAGGGAAGACGAAGGACGGTGAATGCGTGGCGCCGAGGGCGTGCTTTGTATGATCTAGTCTGGCATGCCCAACAGCGTATCTGGATGCCGGAACCTGACGCCACGGCCGCCATCGTCGCTACGCATATGTTCGCTGAGAAGGTCGACACCGGCGCGGTTCAGCACGTTGATCATTTTCATCAAACTATCGACAACGCCCCGCACATTGCCTTGGCTGGCTTCCATTCGATGGATCGTGGGCAGCGAGAGGCCTCCCATTTCCGCCGGGGTTTTCTGGTCGATGTTGAGAAGGGCGCGGGCGGTACGAAGCTGGGAAGCAGTGATCATCGAGGTGTCAGTGTCTGAATATGAGAAGTGATACTCGCGATAGTATCATTGACGTATCAGACATCAATACAAAGCGAAAAATAATGATCTGCCCTTCGCAGAGAGAACCTTGGCGATTATCGTGTCCGCATGACTCAACGCTACAGACCTTTCAGGATCCGACCGGCACCTGGACCGTCAAGGATGCTCGTACCGGGCGGCCCCCCGAGATGGGCAGCCGAACCATCGTTGGAATGGACCAGCACGATGCCGAGGAACTCGCCGATCTCCTCAACGGGCTGAATGCACAAAGGCAGGAAGCGAAATCATGAAGGAATTTGGTAGCGGGAGAGGGACTTGAACCCCCGACCCCAGGATTATGATTCCCGTGCTCTAACCAACTGAGCTACCCCGCCAGGGCGGCGAAGGCCCGAAATCCAGCTTAAATCGGCAGGCATATCGGCGCGTTCGCCAAGGTCGCGCGGATATAAGGTTGCGAGGCCAAGCCTGTCAAGCATCGAAGTGGCCGCCGCGCCGGCATATTGCTGGCGCCCAAAGCTTTGCCGGGCAGACATTTGGGCGCACAGGCCGGGGTTGAGTTCAGCGAGGCACGTCGCTATGTCTCGGCCACGAAAGCCATGGTCATGAATTGATGAAACCGCGCATTGCAGTCCTCGGTTGCGGATACTGGGGCAGCAACCACATCCGCACCCTCAAGGCGCTCGGCGCGCTGCATGCGGTTTCGGACGTCAATCCGGCGCGTGCGGAGGGTTTTGCCAGCGAGCAGGATTGCCTGGCAATCGAGCCAGAGGCGCTGTTTGCCCGCGACGATGTCGATGCCATTGTCATGGCGCTGCCGCCGCAGTTCCATGCCGACATGGCGGTGCGCGCCGTGCTCGGCGGCAAGGACGTGCTGGTGGAGAAGCCGATCGCGCTGACGGTGGCCGATGCCGAGCGCTCGGTGCAGACGGCCGCCGACAATGGTCGTGTCTTCATGGTCGGCCACGTGCTGCGCTTTCATCCCGCCTTCGAGACGCTGAAGGCGCTGATCGACAATGGCGAGCTAGGCGAGGTCCGCTACATCCACTCGCATCGGCTCGGCCTCGGCAAGTTCCACACCGAAAACGACGCGTTGTGGGATCTGGCGCCGCATGATCTGTCGATGATCCTGGCCATCACCGGCACGGAGCCGGTCGAGGTGCGCGGCGAAGGCGCTGCTCTTCTCGACAATCTGAGCGATTTTGCGCATCTGCACATGCGCTTTCCCAACGGCTTGCGCGGCCATCTGTTTGCCTCGCGGCTCAACCCTTACCGCGAACGGCGGCTGACCGTTGTCGGCACCAAGGCGATGGCGGTGTTTGACGACGTCGAGCCGTGGGAGCGCAAGCTTGCCGTCTACCGCCACGCGGTCTGGCAGGACAGCGGCCAATGGGCGTTCACCGCCAACGAGCCGTCCTATGTCGCGGTCGGCGAGGGCATGCCGCTGACGCGCGAGCTGGAGCATTTCATCCACTGCATCGAGACACGGGCCGAACCGCGCACCAGCGGCGAGGAAGCCATCCGCGTGCTGCGCATCCTGACCGCCGGCACCGTCGCCCATACAAGGTCCTAAGCGAAACGCCGCCTATTCGGCGGGAACCCGCGCCGGCTGGACGGCCAGCCGCGTCAGCATCGCCTCGGCTTCGGCGCCGCGCTCGGAGCGCTCGATGAAGCCGCCGCCGAACACACGCGCCTCGTTGCCATCGTCGGAATAGAGCACGCAAGCCTGACCGGGCGCGATGCCGGATTCGCCGTCGACCAGCTCCACCGAAGTGATGCCGGCGCGGTGATGCAGCACGGCCGGGCGCGGCGGCCGCGTCGAGCGCACCTTGGCAAAAAGCTCAAGCCCGGTCGCCGGGATAGCTGTCAGCGGGCCATCGCCCAGCCAGTTCATGTTGCGCAAGAAGATCTTGTGGGTCTCCAGCGCCTCGCGCGGGCCGACCACGACACGGGCCCGGTCGGCGTCGAGATGAACGACGTAGAGCGGCTCGCCCGAGGCGATGCCGATGCCGCGGCGCTGACCGACGGTGTAGCGCAAAATGCCCTCGTGGCGGCCAAGCACGCGCCCGTCTATATGGACGATGTCGCCCGGATTGGCGGCAGCCGGCTTCAGCTTGGCGATGATGTCGGAATATTTGCCCTGCGGCACGAAGCAGATATCCTGGCTGTCCTGCTTGGCGGCGACTGTCAGTCCCATCTCCTCGGCGATGGCGCGAACCTCAGGCTTCGACAGGCCGCCGAGCGGAAAGCGCAGATAGTCGATCTGCGCCTGGGTGGTGGCGAACAGGAAGTAGCTCTGGTCGCGGTCGGCGTCGACCGGCCGGTAAAGCGCGCGGTGGGCGCCATTGGCGCCGGAACGGATGTAGTGGCCGGTGGCCAGCGCGTCGGCGCCGAGTTCCTTGGCGGTCGCAAGCAGGTCGGCGAACTTCACCGTCTGATTGCAGGAAACGCAAGGGATCGGCGTTTCGCCGGCGACATAGCTCTCGGCGAACGGGTCGATCACCGCCTTGCGGAAGCGCTCCTCGTAATCGAGGACATAGTGCGGGATGCCGAGCGTCTCGGAGACGCGACGGGCATCGTCGATGTCCTGGCCGGCGCAGCATGAGCCGGCCCGATGCGTTGCCGCGCCGTGGTCATAAAGCTGCAGCGTAACGCCGACGACGTCGTAGCCCTCGCGCTTCAGGAGACCGGCAACGACCGACGAATCGACACCGCCCGACATGGCGACGACGACGCGGGTGTTTTCGGGGCGTCGGGGAAGGTCGAGGCTGTTCATGGTTCTTTCGTTCTGCGCGGCGCTTCAATGCCAATGGCCGGAATATAGGTCAAGCGTCCCGGCTGCGCCAGCTTTGCCGGGGCGGCTCATTTTTCCTGCCGGGTTCAACGCGCTTGCCGGCAGATGTTTCAAATGCCGATGAAAAGGCTAACGCCGCGTTCATGATCCTTACCTAACCATTAGGGTCTGCTTAGGCAAATTTTAAAGCTGTGGCGGTAATGTGGTGGGGATTGGGTCTTTGAGTTTTTTGTAGAGAGTACGATGACCGATCTAATTAGACCGCGAGTCAAATATGTTATCGGGCCAGACGGCAGCCCACTTACCATCGCCGATCTGCCGCCGACAAACACACGTCGCTGGGTTATCCGGCGCAAGGCGGAAGTTGTGGCGGCGGTGCGTGGCGGGCTTTTGAGCCTCGAAGAGGCGTGCCAGCGCTACAAGCTCACCACCGAGGAATTCCTGTCCTGGCAGGCGTCGATCGACGAATATGGCCTTGCCGGCCTGCGCACCACGCGCATTCAGCAATACCGGCATTAGATCGGTAAGGGCGCCGATCCGCGCCCTTACGTTTGCGAGGGGCGACGATCTGCGATTTCAGACCGTCAGCACCACCTTGCCGATCGGCCTGGTGGCGAGAAAGGCACGGGCGGCACCAGCCTGTTCGAGCGGAAACGCCTTTGCCACGTGGACGGCCAGCTTTTTCGCGTCGATCAATTTGCCGAGTTCCACCAGAGCGGCACGGTCGGGCACTACGGACATGCGCTCGACGCGGATGTCTCGCGTCCTGGCCTTTGCCTTGGTGGCATCGCTGACATCGAGCAGCGACACCAGAACGCCGCCGGCCTTGAGCACTTCCAGCGATTGCTCCGCATGCTCGCCGCCGAACGGGTCCAGAACCAGATCGATGTCGCGGGCCTTCCCGGTGAAATCATCCCTTGTGTAGTCGATCACCTCGTCGGCGCCGAGCGAGCGGACGAAATCGAGCTTTTCCGGGCTGGCGGTTGCGACGACGTGAGCGCCGTACGCCTTGGCGATCTGCACCGCCAGATGGCCGACGCCGCCGGCTGCGGCGTGGATCAGCACGCGCTTGCCAAGATCGAGCCGGCCATGGCGGACAAGGCCTTGCCAGGCCGTCAGGCCGGCCAGCGGCAGCGCGGCGGCTTGCGCGTGATCTATGCCTTCAGGTTTCGGCGCAAGCTCATCAGCCGGAACTGCGGCGAGTTCGGCGTAGGCTGCCGCCTGTTTGGGAAAGCGCGTCATGCCGAAGACGGCATCGCCGACCTTGAGGCCGGAGACGCCGGAGCCCAGCGCCTCGACAATTCCCGAAACGTCCCAGCCAAGCACAAAAGGCGGCTCGCCAAGCAGCGGATAGTGGCCGCCGCGCACCGCACCATCGACCGGATTGATGCCGGCCGCCTCGATGCGGACGAGCACTTCGCTGGCCTCGGGTGATGGCGCGGGGCGATCGGCAATGACGAGGACGTCGGGTCCGCCGAAGGAATTCTGGATAATGGCACGCATGGAAGGCTCTCCTGCTGGTTTGATATGCCACTATCATTTGTATAGTTACTTTATCTTGTCTAGTATGTACCTTTATGATATATACGCACCTTATGGATAGCGACGATTGTTCCCCTTCTGGTTATGACGCGTTCCGACGGACGTGCCCGTCGCACGCCGTGCTCGAGACGCTCGCTAGCAAATGGGTCTACCTGGTGATCTGTGCGCTGCGCCGGGGCCGGCTCCGCAACGGCGAATTGGCGCGCAAGCTCGAAGGCATCACGCCGAAAATGCTGACGCAGACGCTGCGTATCCTGGAACGCGACGGGCTTGTGCGGCGCGAGGTTTTCCCGGTCATTCCGCCGCGTGTCGAATATGAGCTGACCGAACTCGGCCAGAACCTGGCAGGACTGCTCAATCAGATCAGAGCCTGGTCGGAGCAGCATGTGCCCGACATCAAAAATGCCCGCGCGCGGGCGGCGGAACAGCAAGAAGATCTGGGTGCCTGAGGCGGCACCGTTCGGTGCGCAGCAATAGCACGCAAGCGCGGCGCGCGTTAAAGCCTTGTTTTCAGCCGATCATGGCGCTGCGGCCGCCGGCTTCCGTGTCGCGCGCCTTGGTGTCGCGCGATTCCAGCATCTCCGCCTTGGAAAGCTCCGCTTCGGCTTCGCTCAGCAATGATTCGGCGACATTTCGCTGCTGGGCGAGGTCGCTTTGCGAATTTCTAAGGTTGTCGCGGCGCAGGCGTGCCGCCTTGGCGAAGGTCGGATAAGCAAAGTGATTGATGTCGGTGATGCCGGCCTTCTTCTCCTCCGCGGCGATCTGAAGTTCCAGCTCGACGGCCATGCGCTCGAATTCGGCGATCATCATGTCGAGCTGCAGCAGCTGCCGCCGCTTCTCGCTCACCTGAAATTGCTTCAGCCGAACGAGGTTTTCACGTGACTTCATGATTCGGTACTCCCGGAAACGCACACCTGCACATATCGTCCAATTCACCCGGCAAGGCCCAGGCTTGACCCGTTTCCACCGGCTTTCCCCGAACTATGGGAAACAAACTCCTAAAGTTTTTTGCCGGCGGTAACCATTCGTTTACGGGCATTGTTAATCATACGGCTCAGGACTTAAGGGCGGGTAAAAATTCTGCTTCTCGTCGCGAAACCCGGCCAACGAGTCCGAACAGTCACTTAGTCTGGCTTATTAATGTGCCGCATTAACGGTTTGGGTCTGTGATTCGTTATTGGATTCAACAAGGTGTAGAAAGGGGTTAAAAAATCTAATACCGTCACGGACGGGGAATTAGGTTTTATTAACCATTCGATGGCAGCCTCTGCTCAGGCAATCACTGCTCCGGTCCTGGACGGGTCGTGAAATGGTCCGGCAGCAGAAAAGGGGAATGAAATGCGCGTTCTGCTGATAGAAGACGACAGTGCAACCGCACAAAGCATCGAGCTGATGCTGAAATCGGAAAGTTTCAATGTCTATACGACCGACCTTGGTGAAGAGGGTGTCGATCTAGGCAAGCTTTACGATTACGACATCATTCTCCTCGACCTCAATCTCCCCGACATGTCGGGCTATGAAGTTTTGAGAACACTTCGCCTTTCCAAGGTGAAGACGCCGATCCTCATCCTCTCCGGCATGGCCGGTATCGAGGACAAAGTGCGCGGCCTCGGCTTCGGCGCCGACGACTACATGACCAAGCCCTTCCACAAGGACGAACTGGTCGCCCGCATCCATGCCATCGTGCGGCGTTCCAAGGGCCATGCCCAGTCGGTCATCACCACCGGCGACCTGGTGGTCAATCTCGATGCCAAGACCGTTGAAGTCGGTGGCCAGCGCGTGCATCTGACCGGCAAGGAATATCAGATGCTGGAACTGCTCTCGCTGCGCAAAGGCACCACGCTGACCAAGGAAATGTTCCTCAACCATCTCTATGGCGGCATGGATGAGCCGGAGCTGAAGATCATCGACGTCTTCATCTGCAAGCTGCGCAAGAAGCTCGACGCAGCGTCGGGCGGGCAGAATTACATCGAGACCGTCTGGGGCCGCGGCTATGTGCTGCGTGAGCCTGAAGATATCCGGGTCAGCGCCTGAACCAGGGGTGTGATCTCAAAAAGTGGGCGCCCGGTTTTCGGAAAGATCCTGGCAAAACAACAAGATAGAGCTCATCCGATTTTCATCGGAATGGAACAGGCTCTGATCAGGCGGCAATCTTCAAGGCGCGGAAGCACTCGAGCAATTGCGGCCGGTTGAACGGCTTCAGCAGGTAGCCCTGGGCGCCGGCGCGCTTTGCCCGCATGATCGCCCCGACGTCGACCTCGACCAGCGAAATCAAGACTTGCGGCAACACCGGGCTTTCCATGGCGCGCACGCGGCGGATGAGGTCCTGCGCCTGCATGTCCGGCAAGGCGCCGTCGACGACGATGATATCAGGCATGTCGACCGCGCACATCTCGATCGCCTCATGGCCGCTGGCGGCTTCGATTACCATCATGCCGGAACCGCCCAGGATACGCCTTGCAACCTTCCTGATGACGCTCGAATTGTCGACGAACATGCAGCGTTTCATTCCCGGACCCTCTTTGCCATGCGGCGAACCGGCAGCGTCGTGGCATCTGCCGGGGACCATAGGCCGATCTGGTAAAGAAGCCGAAAAGCCGTTAGGTAAAATTTTCCTGAAGTTTTTTTAGCGGGATCTTCTTTCGCAATGCTTCATGCGATCAAAACTGCAAACCCATCTCACAGGTATTGAGACAGCGCCGCAAATATGACTTGGATAAAATACTTTCCCCGCTCTTCCGGAGAACTTCAGGCTGCAGAAAGGACGATCTCGTCGGCGGTTGCATGGATCGATATCGTCATGTTGGCTTCGCGGGCCAGGAGCAGGGTGTAATAGGGCTGCACCGAATGCGCGTCGATCGGCTCTTCCGGCCTGTGGCCGGAATGCAATTCCAGGAATTTGGGCGGCACGCGCAGCATCGGGCCGCTCGCCGCGAGCGCAAAGCGCGGCTCGGTCTCGAGGTTCTCCAGCGTGACCACCAGCCTGCCGCCGCGCGGAATGGCGGCGTTGGCGACGAGGATGAGATTGAGCAGCAGCTTGACCTTGTTCTTGGGCAACAGCGCGCGGGTCCCGTTCCAGATCAGTTCCGGCTTCTCGTTCTTCAGGAAGGCGAAGGCCACGGCCTCGGCGTCCCCGGTGTCGATCAGCATGCCGGCGGAACCGGCGGCGCCGAAGGCGATGCGGGCGAATTGCAGGCGGGCGGAAGCGTTCTTGGCGCTTTGGCGGATCAGCTTCATGGCGTCTTCGTCGGCGCCGCCTTCGTCGAGCAGCTCAAGCCCGTTGTTTATGGCGCCGACCGGCGAAATGATGTCGTGGCAGACCCGGCTGCACAGCAGCGCTGCCAGGTCGGGTGCGGAAAGGGTGAAAAGCTCGGCCATCGGCAAAAATCCCTGCAAATTTCACAACACAATGACCGGGCGATCATGATCACGCCTGTCCACACGAATCACGCTCTCTCCCAAGCATTCTGAATACACAGCGCTTGTGCGTGCAGCAACAAATCCAAAATCATGGTTGTCGAAAATGGCGTGTTCACGCAGCCGGGTGCTGCGCGGGCGATGCGAAAACAGCCTTCGAACCGCCATCTTCATGTGGGAGTTTAATGGTTGAAAAAGGATTACGGCATAGTTTGCCCCTAACAGTCATCCTTAACGGCCGCCAAAGAGCCGTACGGGTGCGAGGCGTCGGCGAAAGTGCTCCCTGACGGAGATTGGAAGCATGGTTTCCCGATTCTACGACCGGACTTTTTTCCGTGTCATCTCAATGACGATCGCGCTCATCGGCCTTGTCGCCTTTTCGGCATCGGCCGCGCGGGCGCAGGAATACACCGCCCAGGAGATCGTTGATTCCGGTCATAAATTCTTCGGCGCGACATCGGGCGGGCTCGCCACCGTCGTCGAGAAGATTTTCGCCACCTATGGCCTGCCGAACGGCTATCTGCTCGGCGAAGAGGGGTCCGGGGCGCTGATCGGTGGCCTGACCTATGGCGAAGGCACGCTCTACACCAAGAATGCCGGCGACCACAAAGTGTTCTGGCAAGGCCCGTCGCTCGGCTGGGATTTCGGCGGCGAGGGTTCGCGCGTCATGATGCTGGTCTACAATCTCGACGATGTGAGCAGCCTCTATAATCGTTTTGGCGGCGTCGCCGGCTCCGCCTATGTCATCGCCGGCGTCGGCTTCAATGTGCTGAAGAACAACAATGTGCTGCTCGTGCCGATCCGTACCGGCGTCGGCGCCCGTCTCGGCGTCAATCTCGGCTACCTCAAGCTCACCCAGCGCGCGACCTGGAATCCGTTCTGACCTGCATGATCGCGCCACTGCGATTGGAGCTGTGATCCCACGGTCCGAGCTTTGCCGCGGCATACTCTTGCCGTGGCGCCGGATTTCCGTCATGCGAAGATGGCAAAGTCGACCTTTGGCGGTTGCCATGCACAACGGATAGTCATCTTGGTCCAGTCGATCCTGTTCTTTGTCCTCGGCTTTCTCTGCGCGGGCTTTCTGGCGCTGATGATTGCTCCGGCCGTGTGGCGGCGGGCGGTGGCGCTGACGCGCAAGCGCGTCGAGGGCTCGATGCCGTTGACGCTTGCCGAGATCCAGGCGGACAAGGATCGCATTCGCGCCGAGTTCGCGGTTTCGGTGCGCCGGCTTGAAATGACCGTCAAATCATTGCGCGAGAAGGCCGCCGAGCAGCTGGTCGAGATCGGCCGCGACCGCGAAGCCCTGAAGGAATTGGTGGCCGAGCGGCAGGACAAGAACCGGGTCGTCGCCGATCTTACAACCAAGGGCGAGGAGCTTCGCAAGCGCGATGAGCAGCTGCAGCAGCTGTCGGAGCGGCTTGCGGAGACCGAGCGTGCGCTCGAAAAGCGCGGGCTCGAACTGCGGAAACTGGAGCACATGTATGACGACGCCAGTTTTTCATCCAGCAGCCGGCAGATCGAGCTGGTGGCGCGCGAATCCGAGCTGCAGAAGCTGGCAAGCGACATTTCGCTGCTGCGCGGCCAGCGCAAGGAGGCGGACAGGCGCAGCCAGGAATTGGCAGCCGAAAGCAAGGCTTTGCGGGACGCGCTGAAGGCCGAGAAGAAAAGAACTGGCGACCTGGAAAAGAAGGTCGAACGCCTGCTCGCCACGCTGGCCGATCGCGAGGACAGGCTGGAGCGCCGCGAGAAGGAACTGGTGCGCCTTCGCGAAAAGCCGAAAGGCGGTGAAAGGGCGCCTGCGGTGGGTCTTGCCGGCGTGCCAGGCAGTCAGGTCAATGTGGCCGCCAACGGCGACATCGAAAAGACAACCGCCAAGCTCGATGCCGACCGCGAGCGGCTGGAGGCCAGGCTGACGTCGCTGGCACGCGAGAACAGGCGGCTGAAGACGGATCTTGCTGCCGTCGAAACGTCGAAATCACAGGCCGGAGACGATACCGGCAGCGCCAGCGCCGCATTGCGCGAAGAGATGAATGATCTGGCGGCGCAAGTCGTGGCCTTGACGGCAAAGCTCGACGGGCCGGATTCGCCGATCGCCCGGGCGCTTGCAGCGCCTGAGGATACGCGGCCGGGGAGCGGCGGACGCAGCCTTGCCGATCGGGTGCGGGCGCTGCAGAAGGCCGCTTCGACCGACTGAGATTCCGCAGATCCAAGAGCAGGCCCCGACGGCTCTAAATTTACGCTCCGGAAAAATGATGCAGCGCGACGGCTGACGCGGCGGCGACGTTCAGGCTGTCGAAGCCTTGCGCCATACCGATCCGCAGCGTCTGCAGGCGGGCAAGCAGGCTTTCCGGCAGGCCTTCGCCCTCGGTGCCGAGATAGAGCGCCAGCCGCTCGTTTCTCTTGGCATCGCGAATGTCGATCTGCCCGCGCGGCGACAAGGCGAATTGGCTGAAGCCTTGCCGGTCGAGCATTGCGATGCAGCCGGCGGCGTCGGCAAAGCAGGCGAAGGGGACTTTCAAGGCCGCGCCCACCGAGACGCGGATTGCCTTGCGGTACAGCGGATCGCAGCAGGTCGGATCGAGAAGCACGGCATCCGCGCCAAAGGCGGCGGCATTGCGGAAGATCGAGCCCATATTGTCATGATTGGCGATGCCGACCAGCACCACGATCAGCGCGCGGGCGGGCAATGCGCCGAGCAAGGCCTCAGCGGAGATGGCCGGACCTTTGCGGCCGATCGCCAATATGCCGCGATGCATGTGGAATCCGGCGATCCTGTCGATGATTTCGCCGGATGCGACATAGATCGGAAGCCCGGCAGGCGCTTTGCGCAGAACGTCATCGAGGCCAGCCAGCCGGTTTTCGAGTACCAGCACCGATTCTGCCTCGAAGCGCCGGGCGGCAAGCAGTATGTCGAGCACCACCTTGCCTTCGGCGACGAAACGGCCTTGCCGGCCGGCAAGATCTCGCTCCCGGATGTCGAGATAGGCGGCGACGCGGGGATCGTGCGGATCGTCTATGCGGATCGGATTCATGGCTTCCTCGGCGGACCCTGGCGTCGGCCGCGAATCGGGATTCGGTTTCGGAAGGCATGATGGCGGATCCGAAGCTCTGACCGTATCTCAGCGTCCAAATGGATGCACGCCGTTCTAACGGTCAAATCCAATCACTGGACGCTGGGCCCGGACGCCCTGCCTGGCCTCCTGGCTGCACGGCGATATTTGATTCCCGCGGCGCGGCTCTTCGGCCAAGCCGTTTCAATGTAGAATTTTCGATCGGGCGAAGGAACCACACAGGGCCATGCCGCGTCATAGAAGCGGGCTCCTGCTGCGGTCCTGGGAGGACATCGATGATCAGGCTCCTCCTCGTCTTCGCCGCCACGCTTGCCCTTGCATGCGGCGTGGCTCGCACGGCCAAGCTCGATCCGGCCACCGTCAATCAGGCCCGATACACTGTCGGTGAACCGAAGGGTGTCGATCCGACGCTGCTGAAGGCGCAGATCCTTCTGGATCGCGCCCGCTTCTCGCCGGGCCTGATCGACGGCCGCCTTTCTCAGAACTTCGCCAAGGCCGTTGCTGCGTTTCAGGCGGCAAACGGACTTCCGCCCGACGGCAAGCTCAGTCCACTGACCTGGAGCAAACTCATCGCAACCTCTGCCAAGCCGGTGCTGGTGACCTATGAGGTGATGCGCAAGGATGTGCGCGGACCTTTCACCAGGCGTATTCCGGCTCGCTTGGAGAGGATGGCCCGCTTGCGGCGGCTCGGCTACCGCAATGCGGTGGAGAGGTTGGCCGAGCGCTTCCACGTCAGCGAACAATTGCTGCGAATGCTCAATCCGGGCACTAGCCTCAGGAAACCAGGCAGGACCTTGGTGGTGCCTGATGTCGGTAGGGGCGATCCTCCCGCCGGCGTTGCCGCCATCGAGGTCGACAAGGGCGCTCGCCTGGTGCGTGTGCTCGACCGTGCCGGCAAATGGCTGGCGGTCTACCCCGCCTCGATTGGGAGCGAGGAGAAGCCGGCGCCAAGCGGCACGGCAGAGGTCAGGCGCGTGGTGCACAAGCCTACCTACCACTACGATCCGGACTTCGCTTTCAAGGGGGTCAAGACCAAGCGGCCCTTCACCATCGCTGCCGGGCCGAACAATCCCGTAGGATCGGTCTGGATCGATCTCTCTATAGAAAGCTACGGCATCCACGGCACGCCGGAACCGGGCAAGATCGGCACGACCTTTTCGCATGGCTGCATCCGCTTGACCAATTGGGATGCCGAAGACCTTGCCTCCATGGTGCGGCCAGGCACCAAGGTCGAGTTCAAGGACGAGATTGCGCAGGCCGCCGACGAGCGCGTCCAGTAGCAAGGCTGACTTGACAGCAATGCGGATTTGGCAGGGCGTTCTCCGCCCGGCCGCTCAGGTCCCGGCGCGACGCAGCCGGTGAGCCATCTGCGACAGTTCACCTTCGCCGAAAATGCCGTCCAGCATGTGCAGCAATTCGCGCACCGCTTCGGATTTGCAGGAATAATAGATCATTTGCCGATCGCGGCGGGTCTCGACAAGGTCGGAAGCCCTGAGCTTGGCCAGATGCTGTGACAGGGCGGATTGGCTGAGCGACACCTTCTCGGCTATGGCGCCGACCGACATCTCGCCCTCGGCCAGATAGCTCATGATCAACAAACGTTTTTCGTTGCCCATCAGCGTCAGAAACGCAGCCGCGGTTCCGGCGTTGGCGACTAGCTTGTTCGAGACCATAGATCCCCCATACGTTCTTGCTCATCCGCCGCTATGGGGGCAATAGCGTCGAATTCCATAGACTTTCCCTATAGATGCACGCCAGCGATTCAGCGTCACTCGCAAAGGTAGAACATTTCGCTCAAATCTCAAGGCTTGCTTTCCATGCAAGCCGATTAACTGTGCGGCTGTGATTAATTTGCCGATCGGGCAGCCTTTGCCATGTCGACCAGGACAGGCTTGAGGTCGCGTGCCGTTCTCAGCGGCTCGGGGAAGAAAACCCGACAGACATTGTCGCCCGATACGAGATCCATCCCGTCGGCGTCGAACCCGGTGACGATCCAGCCGTCACTCTCGGCCCCGCCGAAATGACTTGCGTAGAGGGCAATCGCATCGAGATGGTCGGCGTTCATGTGGTCGAGTGCCGATTGCTCGCCGGCGGCAAGCTCGTCGACGATCGCTCCCGTCGCGACCAGATCGGTGCGGTCGAGCAGATAGGCCTTGCCGAAGCCGCCGTTCAGGCTGGCGCGCTCCGGTTCGAGCCGGAAGATCGAGAAGTCGCCGAGCCCGGCATAGAGTTTTGCCTTGGGATTGCGGTTGAGGTAGCGCCGCTCGGCGCAGGCGTGTTCGTTCGATCCGCGTTCGAGCCGCACGGCGCGGCAGACGAGCGTCAATCGCGGATGCGCCAGCGGATCGCCCCTGCCGGGTTCGCCGACGAGCAACGAGCAGCGCGGGTCGGCAAGGATGGCGCCGGTATGGGCGGACAGCATCGACACCAGGATCAATGGCGTGCCGTCGATGTCGGTGGCGACGCCGACCCGGCTGGCCAGCGGCGAACCGGTTCCTGGCTCGAGCACCCCCAGCGCGCCGAAACGGGCGCTGCGGATCAGCGTCTTTGCCAGCCTGATCGCCTCGGCGTCGGTCGCGCGGATCACGTCTTTCCTGGGTTCGTCCAAGGCATCACCGTCGCTTTCATTTCGGCGCCATGCGGATGGCGCCGTCGAGGCGAATGGTCTCGCCGTTGAGCATCTGGTTCTCGATGATGTGCAAGGCAAGTGCGGCATATTCCGAAGGCTCGCCCAAACGGGAAGGGAAGGGCACAGCGGCGCCGAGCGAATCCTGCACCTCCTGCGGCATGCCGGCCATCATCGGCGTCCTGAAGATGCCGGGCGCGATGGTGCAGACGCGAATGCCGGAGCGGGCGAGATCGCGCGCCACCGGCAGCGTCATGCCGACGACGCCGGCCTTGGACGCGGAATAGGCCGCCTGGCCGATCTGGCCGTCATAGGCCGCGACCGATGCCGTGTTGACGATGACGCCGCGCTCGCCGCCCTGCAGCGGTTCGAGCCTGGCGGTCCGGTCGGCGACCAGGCGGATCATGTTGAAGGTGCCGATCAGATTGACCTCGATCACCTTGCGGTATTGATCGAGCGGATGAGATCCGTCCTTGCCGATCGTCCTCATGCCGATAACGATGCCGGCGCAATTGACCAGGATGCGCGGTGCGCCGAGCGTCTCTGCCACTTCCGCAACTGCGGCGGCACCGCTCTCGGCGTCGCTCACATCACATCGGACGGCGATGCCGCCGATGTCGGCAGCCACCTTGGCCGCGCGCTCGATACCAAGATCGAGGACGGCAACCCTGGCGCCGCCGGCGGCAAGAGCGCGCGCCGTCGCCTCGCCAAGGCCGGAGCCGCCACCGGTGACGATCGCAATCTGGCCGTTCGGGTTCATCTCGACGTCCTCCTCCGTACCCAGACTATGCCGCCAAGCCACCGTGCGACAGCACTGGCATGGTCACGCCATCGCGGCGATGTGCGCGGCAATCCTTGCCTGGTCGGCATGGCAAACCTCGCCCGCCAGCCTCGCCACCGCGCCCGGCACGATCTCGTGCGCCAAAAGCCGGTCGGGGTCGACCGGACGCGGCATGGAGATCTGCCCGCGCGGCAGCCTCCTGAAGCCGAGCGGGCCGTAGTAGGGTTCGTCGCCGACCAGCATCACGGCCAGTGCGCCAGCCTTGGCAGCGGCTTCCAGCGCGATTGCCACCAGCCGGCGGCCGATGCCGAGATTTTTGAAGGCCGGCCGCACAGCGAGCGGCCCGAGCATCAGCGCGCGGCCGGCACCGGCGGCGATGCGCGTCATCCGTACCGAGGCGACGACGATTGCGCCATCGACGGCCACGAAGGACAAAGCGCGTTCGTGCGGGCCACCTTGGCGGATCTTGTAGGCGGCAAGCACGAAACGGCCCGGCCCGAAGGCCTCGTCGTTGATGGCTTCGATTTCAGGATCATGCGCCGGAGTTTCCGGCAGGTATTTCACGTCGGCAAGGCTCATGGTCTTTGCGTTCCGGTATACGAGGAAAGGTTTGCTGCAAGCGGCAGCGTTCGCCAGTCAGCGCTTCATCAAGCGCGGGCGCTCTTTCGTCGTCGGTCGAACCGGATCACGGCAAAGTCGAACATGCGGATTGTCCGCTAGCACCAATTTTCAGCCGCCGCAATCGGCAGGCGCACCCGGCACGCACTCGACGACGCAGCCGTTGACGATCTGTTCAGCGTCGGGGATTTCCACGGCGCCGCTTGGTGCCCTACATCAAGCAGCAACGCGAAAGGATATTGCATGGGATTGCTAGTCGAAGGCCAATGGCAGGACCACTGGTACGATACCGGGGAGAGCGGCGGCAAGTTCGTGCGGGCGCAGTCGCAGTGGCGCGACTGGGTGACCCGCGATGGCACGCCGGCTGATGGGCGAAAACGCGGTTTCAAAGCCGAGCCCGGCCGCTACCACCTCTATGTCTCGCTCGCCTGCCCGTGGGCGCATCGGACGCTGATCTTTCGCGTGCTCAAAAAACTCGAGGACCTGATTTCCATCTCGGTCGTCCATCATTTCATGGGCGCCGACGGCTGGACGTTCTTGGCCGAGGACGGCGCCACGGGCGACACGCTCTACGGCCTCGATTTCCTGCACCAGATCTACACCAGGGCCGATCCCGGCTATTCGGGCCGGGTCACCGTTCCCGTGCTGTGGGACAAACGCGAGCAAACCATCGTTTCCAACGAATCCTCCGAGATCATCCGCATGCTCAATTCGGCCTTCGACGAATGGGGCGATGCCAAGCTCGATTTTTATCCGCAACCGCTGCGCGGCGAGATCGATGCGATCAATGCGCTGGTTTATCCCGCGGTCAACAATGGCGTTTACCGTGCCGGCTTCGCCACCACGCAGGCAGCCTACGAGGAGGCATTCGGTGAATTGTTTTCGGCGCTCGACATGCTGGAGGACCGTCTGTCAAAGCAGCGCTATCTCGTCGGCGGCCGCATCACCGAGGCGGATTGGCGGCTGTTCACGACACTGGTCCGCTTCGACCCGGTCTATGTCGGCCATTTCAAGTGCAATCTGCGCCGCATCGCCGACTATCCGAACCTGTCGAATTACCTGCGCGATCTCTACCAGATGCCGGGCGTCGCCGGCACGGTGAATTTGCACCACATCAAGTCGCATTATTACCGCAGCCACGAGACGATCAATCCGACGTGCATCGTGCCGGTCGGGCCAGAGCTCGACTATTCCGCGCCGCATGATCGGGCGCGATTCAGGAAGGCTGCGTGAGACCGGCGACCTAGCGGAAGGTTTCGGAGTCCATCTTTGCCCTTCTAACGAGTTCAGCTTTCAATATGGTATTTCCAAATCGATTGGAGTAGCCGAGCGACGTTGCCAGGAACGCCACGATGCCGCCGATCATGACGGTCTGGACTGACATCTGGAGCGGGATTGCGCGTAATGATCCCGACAGCAGAATCAGAGCCATTCCCAAAGCCATTTCTATCAGGGTTGAGAAGCCGACCATTTTCCAGAATTCAGCGCGAGTAAAAAGGCGGGCATGTCGCTTTAAAAAAAAGAAATATGTCCCGAAGGCCGCAACAAATTGTATTACGAATTGGATGCCTCTTCCAATTCTTTCTAACCTGGATGGATCTACCCCAAGCATCATCGTCAACACTAATCCTGTTGAAAACAATATTATTACATAAATTCCAGTAAAAAGTAAGATATATAGTACAATTCTAAATCTATCGTTTTTGTTTATGTTCCATTTTTCCCAACCGATTAGTTATACCTGTCTTGGAGAGCAATGGATGCTGTCATCCTGAATCGAAGCAGCAAGGCTGTTGGATAGGTGGTCTACCAGTAAGGCGATACCGAATTCCCCTCAAAAACTTCGGCAATCCGCCGCAAAGTCGCTGGTGTCGTGCCTTCCGGCAAGCGGTCGAGCGGGAAGAAGCCGGCTTCGGCGATCTCGCGATCGGGCAGTTTCGGTGCTGTCTGGTTGAACTCCTCGACCAGATAGAGGCCGACATGGTCGCGGCGGCTGGCGCGGCGGTTGAAATGCAGCGATTTCAGCACCGGCGGTCCAGTCAGCGCGATGTTGCCTTCCTCGAAGACTTCGCGTGTCAGCGCTTCGATCATCGTCTCGCCCAACTCGACGCCACCGCCGGGCAGGTGCCAGCCAGGAACATAAGTGTGGCGGATGAGGAAGACGGAATTGGAGGCGCGGTCGTGGATCAAGCCGCGCACGCCGAGCGTCATCGGCCGCCGCAGCACGAAGTACAGGTGAAACAGCCGTGCTCTGACGCCTGGCCATCCGGTCTGGCGCAGGGCTTGCTCCGGATCCGGCGCCGTCATCGTCCGCGAAACCGTGAGTGGAAAGCGGGGCGCGCCTCGCCTATGAAGAAAAGATGTTCAGGCTCGCGCATATTTCCGATGTCCATCTGGGGCCGCTTCCCGATGTAACCTATCGCGATCTCGCCTCCAAGCGCGTGGTCGGTTACGTCAACTGGCAGCGCAACCGCCGTCGCCACATGCACGACGCCGTCATCGACACCATCGTCGCCGACATGAAGGCCAGCGGGCCGGACCATCTCGCCATCACCGGCGACCTGGTCAATCTGGCGCTCGACGGTGAGATCGAGATGGCCAAGCACTGGCTGGAGACGCTGGGCTCACCCAACGACGTATCGGTGGTGCCGGGAAACCATGATGCCTATGTGCCGGGCGCCTTCGACAAGACCTGCCGGTCGTGGGCGGCGTGGATGACCGGCGACGGCGTCAGTACGCCGGTCGACCGCAACACTTTTCCCTATCTGCGGGTACGCGGCGATGTTGCGTTGATCGGCGTCTCGACGGCGCGCGCCACGGCTCCCTTCATGGCCAACGGCTTCTTTCTCGAAGGCCAGGCGGAACGGCTGCGCGACATGCTCGACGCCACGGGCAAGCGCGGCCTGTTCCGGGTGATCATGATCCACCACCCGCCGTTGCGCGGTGCCGTTTCGCAGAACAAACGCCTGTTCGGCATCTCGCGCTTCCACAAGGTTCTTCACCGGCACGGCGCCGAGCTTGTGCTGCACGGCCATTCGCATGTGCCGTCGCTGTTCTTCATCGGCGCCCGCAAGACAAAAATCCCGGTGGTCGGGGTCGCTGCCGCCGGGCAGGCCCCCGGCAGTTCGCATGCACCGGCGCAATACAATCTGCTCGACATCGACGGTGAAAAGGACAATTGGCGGATCAGGCTGACGCGCCGCGGCCTGACCGGGCCGGCATTGCCGCCCAGCGACCTGCAGACGCTGGAGCTTGGCGTCGAGGCCGAGGCGTCGATGGCTAGAGCAATTCCAGGAAAAGTGTGAAACGGTTTTCCGTCCGGAATTGCGTCAAAACAAAGAGCTTTAGAAACTGATTTTCATCGCGACGATGCGGTCCCAGAACAGCACGAGCGAAATCGCCAGGCCGACCAGGGCGCCGGCGGCGATCAGGCCGAGGCCCGAGAAGAACGCCGACCAGCCGTTGGCGTGCGCAGCGATCCGCAGCGGCGGCTCGGCCTCCGCCACCAGGGCGCGTTTCAGGCCGGCGACGGCCTGCTCGATGCCGCCTTCCATCATTCTCTGGCGTTCGACGACTCGCTCGGCGACATAGCGCGTCACCTGGTCGGCAACGACCTTCATGTCGGTCGATTCGGCGAGCACGACGCGGCCGATGCGCGTGTCCTTGAGAAAGCGGTAGGTGCGGCGGTCGCGTCCCATGGCGACATGGCTGACGGCGTCGATCCACAGCCGTGGCTGCAGGCCGGACGAGACGGCGAAGTCGAAACTGTCCATGTCGGTGGGCACGTCGCTAAAGACCGGCGCGAGTTCGGCGGCAAGCATATCCAGCCGCATGCGATGCGCTTCGCGCATGTCGACGACGACGTCGTCGCGGTCGGCGAAGGCGTTCTTGACGTCGCGAATGGCATCGGACAGTTTTCGCGACTGATCGATCTGGGTGATGTTCTCGCCTGCGTCCTTCATCGGCGTTGCCTCGCGGGTTTGGTTAACACCGAATTAACACAACCGCCGGCAAAATGCACTTGCGAGATCGATGGGCGGGCAAGGGTTCGCTGGATGAGCACCAGCGCCGCCGCCGCGCCTGTGCGAGGACCGATCAGCTCGCCGCAGCGGCGAATCCTGAACGAAGTCGCCTGCTGCGGCGGCGCATATTACGACGGACGGCCTCGACGACCAGGCCGGGCGCTTCCTCGACCAGCATATGGCCGGCTTCCAGCACGTGGTGCAGATGAAAATGCTTCGGCACGCCGTCCGCCTGGCTGACGGGCAGCATTGCGTCGTCGGTTCCCCAAACCACCATGATTGGCATATTCAGCGTTTCAAGCCGCTCGTTCGGGATGACGCCTTGCCGATCATCCCTGGTCATGGCAGCTGCGAGCTCGACAAGTGTCCGTAACTGGCCGGGACGCTGCCGCATCTCGTTGACGAGATCGATCCTATGCTGCGAAGGCCGGCTTTGCGGTCCCGACATGGCGGCAAGACAGGCGTGGATTTCATCCGTGCCGGCAGCGGCGGCGTAGCGACGCAGCAGCGGACCATTGATTTCAGGACCGAAACCGCCGGGCGCCAGCAGCGCCAGCGAAGCCATCTTTTCCGGCTCGCTCAATGCCATCAAGACGGCCACGGCGCCGCCCATCGAATGGCCGACGACATGGGCCCGCTGGATCCCGCGAGCGGAAAGATCGGCAAGGACGGCACTAGCGGCGATCCTGGCCGGACCGCCTCCGGAAAAAATCGAGCGACAGCCCGTGACCCGGCAGATCATAGGCCAGGGTCCGCGCGCCGGGCGCCAGGGACGCGGCCACGTCGCGCCAGTCGTCGTGGCAGCCACCGAAGCCATGCAGGAAGGCAATCGTTGTCGGGCCGGTGCCCCGTTCGGCAGCGTAAAGGGATGGGGTCATGCAAACTTTATGGCTTGGTGCCGGGATCAATCAGGATGCCGGGGGCGGTCTTACGCGAGGATCAATCTTTACGGGGGATCAGTCTTATGCGGAGATCAGTCTTATGTGGGGATCAGCCGGGCCGGTTCAATGAAGTCTGAATTGCGCTTTGGCCGTGCGGATGGCCAGTAAAATTTTCGCGATAAGCTGATGTCGTTCACGCGCCGGGAGACGTCAGCTGGCGCCGCCAAGGCCGGCGGCGCGCAGGGCCTCCACCAGCCGGTTGGTCAGATCGGCGGGATATCTTCGCTCGACGAAGGTTGCGCGCGGATCGGCTGCGAATTTCGGGAATTTGGTGGTCAGTTCCTGCAGCAGCCTGCTCACCAGCTTCTCGCGGCCGGCAGCCTTGGCGCCGATCAGCCGCGCCGCCAGATAATGCGATTTCATTTCCGTCGTTCGCAAGCCGTCGCTGGCAAGCGTGGCCTTGTTCATGTCGCCCATCATGAATTCTCCGGCGAACAGCCCGTAATCCCACCATGTCGGATGGGCGCTGGCGATATCCACGGCGTGAGCAAGGATCGGGGTGCCCTCGCTGTACCTGCCGGCGAAAACCAGCCCGTAGCCATAGGCGGCGGCCATTGCGAGATCGTAGGGATTGAGCTCATAGGCCTTGCGCATCCAGCGGATCGATTCCGCGGAATCGCCCATGCGCGAATTGAGATAACCAAGGGCGCGGTGCGCGTAGGGGCTGGTCGGGCCCATCTGGATGGCGCGATGGGCAAACGTCATCGCTTTGTCGATCGTCGCGTCGGCGGGGTAGGGATAGTGGTCGGTGACCGCTTCGAGATGCAAGGACGCGAGTTCCGAATAGACGAGCGACGACTTCGCCTCCCGGTTGGCAAGATCTTCGAGGCAGCGGTAGGCGGCTTCGTGCGTCTGGGCATTCTGGTCGAGATAATATTTGCCGTTGAGCACCAGACACGCCGTCAGCCCGGTCTGGATGCCGCTCTGCTCGATGTAGTTGTAGATCGTGCCCGAGGCGGGAAGAGCCGAGCTCAAAATGCCGGAGATCTGGTCCTCGATGGCGGTGTTCGCGCTGTCGCCGGCGGTCAGGTTGCGTGACAGCAGCACGCGGCCGGTCGCCACGCTTTGCAGCTCGAGCATGATGTCGCCGCTGCGCGGCCCGGGCAGGACGTCGAATACGAAGCTGGCGGCGTCGGTCACTGGATCGGGCGGGCTGTCGGCATCACGGCCGATGAAATTGATGGTATCGAAGCCGCTGAGGCCGGCGCGCAGCGATGCAGCGACACGGCGAGCCACGTCGCTGTCGGCCTTGATGGCGATGTAGACCTGGGGGAGGGTTTCAACCGGAGGCGCTGCTATGCTGCCGGTCGCCACCGCGGTCTCGACCGCCGTGTCGCCGCCGGTCAGCAATACCACGCTGCCCTGGCGAAGGATCAGCACACCCAGCATGAGGATGACCAGCGCGATCGCCAGCCAGAAGAACTGCAAATGGCGCTGCAGCGAAGGTGCAGCAGGGGCCACGGCTGGAACGCTCAGCAATGCAGCCGGATGTGCCCGGTTGCGGGCATCCTGTGGCGATCCGGGCGGGGCCGTCGCCGCCGCCTCCTCTGTCGCCGGCTGCGGCTTGCCCTCTGCCTCGGCCTCCGCCGGCAAGCGAATGGCGTTGAGTTCGTAGGATGGAACATAGCCGCCGCGCGGAATAGCGATGCGGACCGGTTCGGCAACGCCCTCGTTGGCGAAATACTGCTGTAGCAGGTCGCGCAGCCTGCCGGCCTGCACCCGCACCACCGCATCGGTCGACGGGTCGAAATCGCCGTCCTTGCCGAAGACGTCCATCGCTATGGAGAAGCCCTTGAGCCTATCGGCTTCGCCTGCCTGCTCGCGCTCGACCAGGTAGCGGAGCAGCTTGCGCGCGCGCTCGGATCGTCCGAACGTTTCGCTGGCAAGCAATCGCTCCAACGTTTCGCGCACTGCGGGGGCGGCAGGCGTGGTATGCTGCAAGTGTCGATCCCTTCGAATTCGGCACAGGTTGAGGTACGATCATATAGCGCTGGCGCCGCCATACAAGCATCTGCTTATGGTGCGATAGCGTACCCACCGGATAAATATCCGGTGGGCTGATGGCGCGAGCCTGGCAGTCCCGGCTAGCCGCCCTTTCGGCCGACGATGCGGTTGGCGGCCGAAACCACGGCTTCGAGCGAGGCGGCGACGATGTTGGTGTTGATGCCGGCGCCGAACAGCTTGCCGCCCGGATGTTCCATCTCGACATAGGAAATGGCCGAGGCATTCGAGCCGCGCTGCATGGAATGCTCGGAATAATCGAGCACCGACATCGGCACCCCGACATGGCGCGACAGCGCATCGAGGAAGCCGTCGATCGGGCCGGTGCCGGTGCCTGATATGGTCACCTCCTTGCCTTTGTCGAGGATCACCGCTTCAACCACGCGCCGGCCCTTGACCTCGGTGTCGGGGTAGGTGTGGTGGTCGAGGAATTTCAGCCGCGCGCCGGGCTGGTCGACGTAGGTGTCGAGAAAGCGCTCGTAGATGCGCCTGGCCGGCACCTCCTTGCCTTCGGCGTCGGTGATCGCCTGAATGGCCTGGCTGAACTCGATCTGCAGGTTGCGCGGCAGGTTGAGGCCGTAATCCGCGTGCAGCACATAGGCGATGCCGCCCTTGCCGGACTGCGAGTTGATGCGGATGATGGCTTCGTAGCTGCGGCCGACATCGGCCGGGTCGATCGGCAGGTAGGGCACCTCCCAGTGCGGCGTATTGGCCTTGCGTAGCGCCTTCATGCCCTTGTTGATGGCGTCCTGGTGCGAGCCGGAAAAGGCGGTGTAGACGAGCTCGCCGACATAGGGATGGCGCTCGGGGATCTTCAGCTGGTTGGAGTATTCGTAGACGTCCTTCATGCGGTTGATGTCGGAGCAGTCGAGCCCGGGATCGACGCCTTGCGTGTACATGTTGAGCGCCAGCGTGACGATGTCGACATTGCCGGTGCGCTCGCCATTGCCGAACAGCGTGCCTTCGACGCGGTCGGCGCCCGCCATCAGGCCGAGCTCGGTGGTGGCGATGCCGGTGCCGCGGTCATTGTGCGGGTGCAGCGAGATCAACAGGTTCTCGCGGTTGTCGAGATTGCGGCACATCCATTCGATGCGGTCGGCATAGATGTTGGGCGTCGACATCTCGACCGTAGAGGGCAGGTTGATGATCAGCTTGTTTTCCGCTGTCGGCCTGACGATCTCGGTGACGGCGTTGCAGATCTCCAGCGCCACTTCGAGCTCGGTGCCGGTAAAGCTCTCCGGCGAATATTCGAAACGGTAGCCGCCGCCGGCATTTGCCGCCATGTCGGTGATCATCTTGGCCGCATCGGTGGCGATGCGCTTGATACCGGCGACGTCCTTCTCAAACACGACGCGGCGCTGCAGCTCGCTGGTCGAGTTGTAGAAATGGACGATCGGGTTGGTGGCGCCCTTCAGCGCCTCGAAAGTGCGGGTGATCAGTTCCGGCCGGCACTGCACCAGCACCTGCAGCGAGACATCGGCGGGCACGTTGCCCTGTTCGATGCACCAGCGGGCGAAATCGAAGTCGGTCTGCGAGGCCGACGGGAAGCCGATCTCGATCTCCTTGAAGCCCATGTCGAGCAGCAGGGCGAACATGCGCGCCTTGCGTTCCTGACCCATCGGATCGATCAGCGCCTGGTTGCCGTCGCGCAGGTCGACCGAGCACCAGATCGGCGCCTTGTCGATCACTTTCGAGGGCCAGGTGCGATCGGCAAGGCCGACGGTCGGATAGGGCTGGTATTTGCGGGCGGCGTCCGGCATGCCCTTTCCCGCAGGCTTGCTGATTTCCTGTACATTCAGACGGATATCTTCTCGTGCGTTCATCGTCTTTTCTCCCGGCGGCTCGCGGATCCGGCTTCAGGCGGATTGGTGGCGAGCGGCGCCTTTACCAGAATTTCGTTCGCTTGATGTGACGTGCCAATTTTGTAACTGGCCAAGGAGCGTGCGCGTGAGCGGCGAATTCGACCGCCGGGCGCTCCTTCAGCGAACCCGGCGATCGCCGATAAGGCCGAGAAGCAGCAGGGTGGAGGCAAGCGCGCGAACGGTCTGGCCGGCAATGCCGGTCGGACGGGACGCAAAAGAGGTGGCTCGCGGGCTCATGGCGGATTTCATACAGGAGCGGGCAAAGCGAGGCAAGTGGGAGCATATTCGGAGTAGGCACCGGCGGCGAAACCGCCGATCTCCCCCCTTGCGGGGGAGATGGCCGGCAGGCCAGAGGGGGGTGCTGTCCCGCCGACCTGTCAGCTCACCGTAGCCACGCCCTTTGGATTTTCCGGCTCGTAGGGCTTCCTAAGCCGGACGCTGGCGATCCTACACACCCCCCTCTGTCCTGCCGGACATCTCCCCCGCAAGGGGGGAGATTGGATGTCGCCTTGGTTTTCGCCAACATTCAAAGTTGAGGGCTGGGCAACTTTGTTCTTGCTTTGTGCCGGCAGCTATGCTACTAATCTCGGTATGGTGCTAATTGGCTCCAACGACCCGCCGTCGAGGCGGGTTTTTTATTTCACGGTTTGGCGTCACCTTTCGCGGACCCAACCGCTCACCTGATCCAGTTGCTCTTCCCCGAGCCCGGCAAATGCGCCAGAGTCGATTGTCGGCGGGGGTGCGATGGCTCGCCGCCGGGAGGGATCGTCATGAACTTCGTGTTCTTCTCGCCGCATTTTCCAGCCAACGGCGCCGATTTCTGCGACCGGCTGAAGAAGGCCGGCGCCACTGTGCTTGGCATTGGCGACGCGCCGTTCGATGCGCTGGACGGCAAATTGAAGGCAGCCCTTTCGGAATATTACCGCATCGACGACATGGAGGAGTACGAGCCGGTGTTCCGTGCGATCGGCCATTTCATCCACAAATGGGGCCGCGTCGACCGGTTCGAATCGCTCAACGAGCATTGGCTGGAGCTGGAAGCCAATATCCGCACCGACTTCAACATCTTCGGCACCAAGCTCGACTTCGTGAAGAATTTGAAACGCAAGAGCCGCATGCGGGCGTTCTTCCGCAAGAGCGGCGTCGAAACCATCGCGCAACGCAAATGCTCCGACCGCGCCGGCGCCATGACCTTCATCCGCCGCGTCGGCTATCCCGTGGTGGTGAAGCCGGATTCCGGCTCCGGCGCCTCGAACACCTTCAAAATCTCCAATGCCGGCGAACTCGACAGGTTCTTCAGGGACAAGCCGGAAGGCGTCAGCTTCGTCATGGAGCAATTCATCGAAGGGCTGGTGGTGACCTATGACGGGCTGGTCAACCGCGACGGCGAGGTGGTGCTGGCCGCCAGCCACCGCTACGACCAGAGCGTCATGGAGGTGGTCAACCGCGACCGCCATATGAGCTATGTCTGTTTTCCCGAGATCAGCCCGGCGGTCGAGGAGGCCGGCAGGAAAATCCTCAAGGCGTTCGACGTGCGCGAGCGGTTCTTCCACATCGAGCTGTTCGAAACCAGGGACGACCGGGTCATCGCGCTGGAGGTCAACATGCGGCCGCCTGGCGCCTGGATGACCGATGCCATCAATTACACCTTCGATATCGATGTCTATGCCGCCTGGGCCGACATGGTGGTCAAGGACGCCGCCGGCGGCCCTTACAGGGGCAAGTATTTCACCGCCTATGCCAGCCGCAAGCGGCACCTCAACTATGTGCACAGCCATGCCGACGTGCTAGCCGCCCATGGCGACATGATCGTCCATCATCACGCCATCGAGGAGGTTTTCAGCCGCGCCATGGGAAACTACGCCTATCAGCTGCGCTCCACGGACCCGAAGGCGCTGCGCCGGGCGGTCGACTACATCCATGCGGAAAAGGCGTGAGGCGATGGACGTTTCCTACCACAAGGGTTTTGGCCGCAACCTCGGCCGCGACATGGAATACAAGCGCTACGGCCATGCCGGCCGACCCGTGGTTGTGTTCCCGACTTCGCAAGGGCGGTTCTACCAGTTCGAGGATTCCGGCGCCGTCTCGGCTCTCGCCGAGTTCGTCGACACCGGTCGCATCCAGCTGTTCACGCTGGACGGCATCGATGCGGAATCCTTCTTCGACCGCCACGCCGAGCCGGCCCATCGCATCGCCCGGCATGAAGCGTATTTCCGCTATGTGCGCGAGGAGGCGCTGCCGGAACTCCTGTCTGTCGCAGCCGAGGCCAATGGCGGGCGTACGCTGAAGCCGCTATTTTGCGGCTGCTCGATGGGCGGCTATCATTCGTCGAATTTCGTCTTCCGCTTTCCGGAACTGGCCAGCGGGGTCATCGCGCTGTCGGGGGTCTACTCGACCCACGATTTCTTCGGCAGCGCGCTCGACGGACAGATTTTCTTCAACTCGCCGCTCGACTACCTGCCGGGTATCGTCGATCCGGGGCTGCTTGTCAGGCTGAAGGCGCTGCGGCTGATCTTCTGCTGCGGGCAAGGTGCCTGGGAGGAACGGATGCTGGCCGATACGCAGGCGCTGGAACAGATCCTGCGTGACAAGTCGATCCCGGCCTGGGTCGACTATTGGGGCGGCGATGTCGCCCATGACTGGCCGTGGTGGCACAAGCAACTGGTGTATTTCTTCGCCCGCTGGCTGGACGACGATCTGATGCACCGGCTGGATTAGGTCACCTGGAGGAAGGAAATGACCACGCCCGATGCCATCCGCCGCTTTGTCGAAGCCACCAATGCCGGCGACACCAAAGCTTTCCTCGAGACGTTCACCGCCGATGCCTTTCTGAGCGACTGGGGCAGGTCGTTCCGGGGCCGCGACCAGATTGCGCGCTGGAACCAGTCGGACAATATCGGCGTGCAGTCCAAACTTAGCATCATTCGTATCGAACCGGCGGGCGATACCTACAAGGTCCGCATCGCGGTCACAGGCAACGGCTTCAACGGCGAGGGCGACATGGCTTTCACGCTGGACGGCGACCGCATCTCCAGCCTGGTGATCAGCTGACGCGCTGCCCGGCCGGTCTTACTCCCGCAGGCTTCTCGCCACCAGCCGCGCCACGCTTGGGCCGACCAGAAGCACGATCAGGAAGCGTGCCGATTGCAGCGCCATGACGAAGGAGATGTCGACATGCTGCGCGGCGGCGGCGATGATGGCGACGCTGTCCATGCCGCCGGGGCTGGTCGCCAGATAGGCGGTCAGCGGATCGATGCCGAGCAGGCGGCTGATCAGGAAGGCGAGGCCGCCGCAAAAGACGATCAGGGCAATGATCGAGCCGACGATCTGCGGCAGCGCGCGGGCCGCGTGGCGCAAAATGGCCCTGGTGAAATTCAGGCCGATGCTCCAGCCGATCATCGTATAGCTCAAGGCGAGCAGCCAGGGTGGCAACTGCATGGTCACGCCGAGCCCGAGATGGATCACGGTGCCGAAAATGAAGGTGCCGAGGAAAAACGGCGACGGCAGCCGGAAAAGCTTTCCGGCGAGGCCGCCGACCAGCGCCACGCCGAATGTTGCGGCCAAGCCTTGCGGGTCGACCGGTGGGAACCAGACGATGGCCGGCACCTCGATGCCTGAGGTGTCGACCCACAGCTTGGCCACCAAGGCTGCCGTCATCGAGACGCAGATGACGCGCAGATATAGCATGAAGGCGACGAGGCGCTGGTCGGCGCCGAAGGCACCGGCCATCAGCACCATGGCGGTGGCGGCGCCCGGCGACGAGCCCCAGACCGCCGTGGTGCCGGGCAGGATGCGCCAGCGGCTGATCAGCCAGCCAAGCAGGCTGGATGCCGCGACCGTCGCCATCACAACGCCGAGGAACAGCGGCCATTCCCTGTAGAAGACGGGAAAGATATCGGCCGAGATCGAACTGGCGACCAGGCAGCCGACGACCGCCTGGGCTGAGCCGAACAGAACCCGCGGCACGCGCACCGTGGCGCCGTTGGTGCCGGCAGCGATGGCCGCCAGCATCGGTCCGATCAAGAGCGCGGCGGGCAGGGCGGCGAGTTCCAGCGCGCCGGCAAACAGCACCGAGACCACCACCAGGACCGGCCACTGCCAAGCCTTGTGGATCCGCGCCAGATGCTCGATGGCCGGCGGGTTCGGGGAAGAATCCATAAATCGGCTCTTAGACCGGTCGCGGAAAAATGCGAACCCTTTTTGGGAGGAAAAGGGCTTGGGTGGTAATACGCTGAACCTTGGAGATTAGCTGAGACATCCATCCCTTCGTCATCCTGGGGCGGAGCAAGGAGCGAAGCGACGCGGCGCAGACCCCAGGATCCATGCCGTGACAACTGTGGCACGCGAAGGCGGATCAGAATCGAGTGCTTCTTGGCACCGACAGCACGTCCTTTACCAACCGAGTAGGCACCGCTGCGGATGCAAGCGCCATTCTGAACCGCTGCATTCTTCGGCTGATGTAACGGCATGGATCCCAGGGTCTGCGCGACGTCGCTTCGCTCCTGCTCCGCCCTGAGATGACGAAGGCGCGGTGGCAACTCGGCTAATCGCTAGCGAAACCGGATCCCCTATCCTCATCCTCAGCTCACCTTGCTCTCCGGTAACCCGAACCCGCCAACAGGATGCGTCTCCACCTGGAACTCGAAGCCGGCGATGATCGGCCGTGCCTTGGCGATTGCCGCCTGGACTTCGGGCAGCTGCAGCGAAGCCTTGTGGCTTTCGGCGTCGGTCCACACTTCGGTCACCCAGATCGCGTCGGCATCGGCCGGGTCGGTGGCGATGATGTAGTTCAGGCAGCCGGGCATGGCGCCGGTGCTGGCGAGCAGGATATCCATCATTGCGTCACGCTGGCCGCGCATCGCCCGCATCTTGCCGATCAGTCCGTACATTCGCTTTGCTCCGTTGAGATGACGCAACCAGGAGTATGCAGTTCGCCGTCTACGGCATCAACTGCCCGCCATTGACCTCGATCACCTGGCCGATGATGTAGCCGCTCAGCAGATCGGAGGAGAGGAACAGATAGGCGCCGACGCAGTCCTCGGCGGTGCCGGCGCGGCCCTGCGGGATGGTGGCGATCATGCCTCTCATCTGGTCGTCGGTCGAGTAGCGCTCGTGGAAAGGCGTCGCGATCGTGCCGGGCGCTACCGCGTTAACGCGGATGTTGAAACTGATCAGCTCCTTGGCCATGCCGCGCGTGATGTTGGAGACGAAGGCCTTGGCCGAGCCGTAAAGGCCGGCGCCGCCACCGGCGCCGTTGCGCGCGGCGATCGAGGAGGTGTTGACGATGAAGCCGCCCTGCCGCTTCAGCCATGGGATCGCCTTGCGCGAAGCTGTCAGCACCGAACGCGCGTTGAGGTCCATCACCGCGTCGTAATGCGCCTCGGTCTGCTCGGCATAGGGCACGCGGCCGAGCATGCCGCCGGCATTGTTGACGAGGCCGTCGAGCCGGCCGAAATGTTGCGCACTGTCCTCGACGACGCGCTCGACATCGGCGGGGACCGAGAAATCGCCCTGGACGAGGAACACGTCACCGCCACCGTTGCGAATGGTCGCGGCCAGGTTTTCGGCAGCCGTACGGCTCGAATTATAGTGCAGCGCGACGCGGCATTTCTGCGCGGCATAGGCAAGTGCAAGCGCCGCGCCGATGCCGGTCGAGGCGCCGGTGACTAGGACCGCCTTTCCGGCAAGGTCGGGGATGACCAGAGAGGGGCTGACAAGGGTGGTGGTGGCTGGCACGTCTATTCCTCCGGGGGACTCTGCCTACTCTTCGTAGGCCCTCGCAGTCCTCGCGTTCAAGTCCGTAAAAGCCTATGGCCTGAGATAGGCGTAGCCCTGGCGTTGCAATTCGGCGAGCTTGACGACGCCGCCCCGGTCGGCTGCATGGAAGCCGTCGAGCAGGTCGGCCAGGCCGATATCCATGCCGTGCATGGTGTTGGCGCAAGCGTGCGGGCTGAGCCCATCCTGGACAAGGCCGGCGAACCGCCCGGAAATGGCAGCCGATATGCCTTTCGACTTGAAGGCGGCAAGTGCCGGGCCGTGCACGACAAGCGCGATGTCGACCTTGCCGTCGGTGCCTTCGAAGTGGTTCTTGATGTTGCCGAGCACGAAATTGACCTTGTCGAGGTCGCTGAGGTGATAGGCGACCTTTTGCCTTTCCTCTTCGGCAGCCGCCGGCTTGACTTCACTAGCTGCAGCCTTGGTGGGGCGCAGCCCGAAAAGCCCGGCGGCCCCGGCAAGACCGACGCGGAAAATATCGCGGCGTCGCATGGCTTCATCTCCCATTTGGCCGGCCCGCGCAAATTGCGTGGCCTCGGCCTCGATCCTAGCATAAATTGACGCCACGTCTTGTCGGGGCAGGGGGAGCCAGCATGATATCAAGGACCATTGTGGGCGCCGGGCTTGGGGTTGCCTTGCTTGCCGCCGTCGCCGGTGCTGCTTTCGCCGACGACACGCTCAAACTCACCGAGCTCAGCCCCGACGGCAAGGACGCCTGCTTCGGCCGCGTCTACGACGCCGCGCATCTCAAGTCGCATCCGCACCAGAAGGTGGCGCGCATCTTCTTTTATTACGGCCGCGATCCGGTCAGCCGGCCAAACGAGGAGCCAAGCACTGGCATCGATTCCTCCTACAATGGCTTCATGGCGACGACGGTGCGCGGCGCCGAGGCGCCGGAATGGCTCGGCGGCTGGTGCAGCCATGAGTCGGAGGACGGCAAAACCGGTGCGATCCGCTGCGGCATGGACTGCGATCGCACCATGGCTTCGCTGAAGGTCGACGACAAAGGCCGGCTGATCGTCTCGGACGTGCAGCCCGACCTCTATCTCGACGCCGGATCGGAAGATGAGCTCGGCGAGGCGGAGTACGAACGGCAGGCGCTGGGCAAGGACGACAACAGCTTCGGGCTCGACCCGATGCCGGCCGCCACCTGCAAGGCCGAGTTCGCGCACATCGACCCGATCGACCCGGCCCTTGGCCCGCCATTGCGCGAGCGGCTGAAGCCGGACCGAGCCTTCTGCTACGGGCGTGACTACGATGCCGCGCATCTCGGCTCGCATCCCGATCAGCTGACCCAGACGATCCGGGTTTATCGCGGACCGGTCGAGCTGGCGTCTTTCGCCAAGGAGGGCGATCCGGCCAATTGGCCAAGCGGCGCCGATATCGCCGTTTCGGTTACCACGCGGCAGAAATCGGCCAAGGTCACGCAGGTCTACAACTGCCAGGGCGAGGGCGACCAATGGCGCTGCGCGGCGAGCACGAAGACGGGTGCTGCCTCCTCCGACATCGCGCAAAAGGAGGTCTTCCTTCGCCGCGGCGCCAACGGCACGATGATGCTGGCCAACCCGAACAGCGGCCTGCCGATCGTCGATCTGTGCTCGAAGGCGGCGGAAGGCGACACCAGCTCCGACGACAAGGTCTACCGGCTGGAGCCGATGCCGCAGGCCGCCTGCGGGCTATAGCAACCGCAATGCTGGAGGGACAGCGCCCCCCTCTGTCCTGCCGGACATCTCCCCCACTTGGGGGGAGATCGGCCGTCACCGCCGCTTTCGCCAATCACCATCGTCGCAGGAGTGAGCGGCGCGCTGAAGCTGCCAATCTCCCCACTTGTGGGGGAGATGTCCGGCAGGACAGAGGGGGGCGCGAAGGATCACCACTGAGCGATTTTTCTCCGCGACGCCACCTCACGCGAACGGCACGGCCGTCGTGCCCTTGGGGAGTTTCGCTTCATCGTCGGGCTCGACATGGATGATGACGCGGACGGAAGGGATCTCTGCCTGCAGCGCGTCCTCGATGCGGTCGCAGATGACGTGGCTGGCGCCGACCGACATGTCGGCGTCGACGACCAGATGGAACTCGATGAAGGTGGCGCGGCCGGCGATGCGCGTCTTCAAATCGTGGACCTCGAGCGCGCCCTTGCAATTGGCCGAGATGATGTCGCGGATGCGGATATGTTCCTGGGTGTCGACGGCGCGGTCCATCAGCCCGTTCATGGACGAGCCGATGACGTGCCAGCCCTGCCACAGAATGTTCAGCGCCACGATCACGGCAAGAGCCGGATCGAGAACCTGCCAGCCGGTCAGCACGGCGCCGACCAGGCCGATGAACACACCGACCGAGGTCGCCACATCGGTCATGATGTGCCTGCCGTCGGCGACGAGAGCCGGTGATTTTTCGCTTCGGCCGGTGCGGATCAGCGTCAAGGCCCAGACGGCGTTGATGACCGTTGCGACGCCGTTGACGGCAAGGCCGGTCCATGGCTGTTCCAGCGGGGCGGGATGCTGCCAGGACCACCAGACCTCATTGAGGATCAGCAAGGCGGCAAGCACGATCAGCACGCCTTCGAGGACGGCCGAGAAATACTCGGCCTTGTGGTGGCCGAACGGATGGTCCTGGTCGGCCGGCTTGTAGCTGACCTGGATCGCCCAATAGGCGGCTGCCGAGGCAATGACGTTGACGATCGATTCCAGCGCGTCCGAATATAGCGCAACCGAGCCGGTGACGTACCAGGCCACCAGCTTCAGGCCGAGCACGACGCAGGCGACAACGATCGACCAGAAGGCGAGGCTGGCGACCTTCTGCCTGGCGGCGGCCTTGATTTCTGCCGCGGTCACTGGGGAAAAGATCCCAACACTGAGCCCTCGAATTAAGCGGCCTTTTCCTTGGCCTTGCGCGGCAGGTGCGCGACGATGTTCTCGATGATGCGCATGCCGGCATTGTGGCCGAGCGTCATGATCGATTCCGGGTGAAACTGCACCGCAGCGATCGGCTCCTTGCGGTGCTCGAAGGCCATGATGATGCCGTCTTCGGTCTCGGCGGTGACGACAAAACCATCGGGCAGCCGCACCGGATCGGCGAAGATCGAATGGTAGCGGCCGACCGTCACCTCCTTGGGCAAGCCGGAGAAGATGATGCCCGGCTTCGACACGCGGATGCGCGACGGCTTGCCATGCATGGGGATGTGCAATTGCCGCAGCTCGCCGCCATAGGCTTCGGCCAGCGCCTGCAGCCCGAGGCAGACGCCGAAGATCGGCAGATCGCGCGCACGGGCCCGCTTGATGGTCGCGGCGCAGTCGAAATCCTTCGGCGTGCCGGGGCCGGGCGACAGCACGACCAGGTTTGGCTTCAGCCGGTCGAAGATCTCGTCCGGCACCGGTGTGCGCACCGTCGAGACATTGGCGCCGGTCTGGCGGAAATAGTTGGCGAGCGTATGGACGAAACTGTCCTCGTGGTCGACCAGGAGGATGTTGACGCCGTCGCCGACACGCGCGGTGCTGCGTTCGGTGCTGGCGGCATTGCCTAATTTGGCGTCGCGGATGGCGGAGAGCATGGCGGATGCCTTCAGTTCGGTTTCGGCTTCTTCTTCTTCGGGAATGCTGTCGAAGAGCAGCGTGGCGCCGGCGCGCACCTCAGCGATGCCGTCCTTGATGCGGATGGTGCGAAGCGTCAGGCCGGTGTTCATGTCACCATTGAAGTTGACCATGCCGATCGCCCCGCCATACCAGGCGCGCGGGCTCTTCTCGTTCTGCTCGATGAAGCGCATAGCCCATAATTTCGGCGCGCCGGTAACGGTGACCGCCCAGGCATGCGACAAGAAGGCATCGAAAGCGTCCATGCCTTCGCGCAGCCGTCCCTCGATGTGGTCGACGGTGTGGATCAGGCGCGAATACATCTCGATCTGGCGGCGGCCGATGACGCGCACCGAGCCCGGCTCGCAGACCCTCGATTTGTCGTTGCGGTCGACGTCCGAGCACATGGTGAGTTCGGATTCGTCCTTCTTCGAATTGAGCAGCTTCAAGATCTGCTCGCTGTCGGAAATGGCGTCGTCGCCGCGCTTGATGGTGCCGGAGATCGGGCAGGTCTCGACGCGCCGGCCGTTGACGCGCACGAACATTTCCGGCGAGGCGCCGATCAGATATTCGCCCTCGCCGAGATTGATGAAGAAGGAATAGGGCGAAGGGTTGATGCTCTTCAGCTTGCGGGAAATCTCGGAGGGCTGGGTTTCGCAGCGTTCGTAGAACATCTGCCCCGGCACCACTTCGAACAGGTCGCCGCGCTCGAAGCTCTTCATCGCCTTGCGCACCAGCTTGGCATATTCGCCCGGCTCGTGGTCACCGCGCGGCGGGATGCGGTCTGCGGTCCTGAACGGCTCGACGACTTCGTCGCGCGGCAGGCCTTCGGTCGAGAAGCCATCGCCGGAATAGTCGTAGCGGTCGGTCCAGGCCTTGGTCGAATAATGGTCGACGACGAGGATTTCGTCGGGCAGGAACAGCACGAGATCGCGCTGGCTTGGCTTGCGCTCGAGCTTGTAGTCGACCGGATCGAACTGGAAGGCGAGGTCGTAGCCAAAGGCGCCATAGAGGCCGAGATTGGCGTCCTCCTCGGTCTTGAACAAGGCGGTGATGGCGCGCAGCACGGTGAAGACGGAGGGAACGCGGCTGCGTTCCTCTTCGGTGAAGATACGACCGGGCTTGGCGACCTCGAGGCGGATGAGTTTGTTGGACGTCTCGGCGATCGTGACATCGTCAAGGCCGGCAAGCACCGTGCCGATCACCGGTAAAAGCACCTCGCCGCGGCGGTTCAGCGCCTCGATGCGCATGGCGCGGCCGCGTGCCGAGATCACCACCGGCGGATCGATGATGGCGGTGTCCCAGCGCGTATAGCGGCCGGGATATTCGTAATTCGAGGAAAACACGGCGCCGCGGCGCGAATTCAGGCCATCGACATAGCCGTCGATCGCCACTTCATATGGCCGGTCATGGCGCTGGCGGGTAATCGCCACGCCACCCGCGGTGACGAAGCGCTCGGCGCCATTCTCCAGAATTTTCGTCGTCATTGCCGTCTCCATCAGCGTCTTTGGGGCAACGGACCCGGGAATGGCTTGAAAAACAAATGGCCGCCCGGACATTCCGCTGCGGCCACCCTCTATTGTCACGCGAACGCGTTCGAACAGGCCGCTGTCAGCGAGCCCACCACCAAATGGTCTTGATCGAACGCATATTCATGGCGAAATCCATAGCCGCGAAAAGCGGTGTGCGCAACAGGTTTGAAAGTCTGTGGGGTGGCTGCCGCTTTCGCAACCCATGGCACATGGCCAAGACCGGCAGTCCTGCCTAGACTCTGCATCACACAGCAAGAAGACGGGAAGACATCAAATGACCGAGCAGATCGACCGCGCACGGACGTTCCATTCCCTCCATGTCAAGGGAAACCCGATTGTCCTCTACAATGCCTGGGACCCAGGCTCAGCCAAGATCATCGAGAAAGCAGGGGCCAAGGCCATTGCCACCGGCAGCTGGCCCGTCGCGGCCGCTTTCGGATTCGCCGATGGCGAGAAAATCCCGTTGGAACTGGCGCTCGAAAACATCAAACGCATCGTTGCGGCGGTGGATGTGCCGGTAAGCATGGACCTCGAGGGGGGTTACGGGGTCGCTCCGGAGGTTGTCGCCCGCAGCGTAGCGCTCGCCGTGCAGGCTGGGGCCGTCGGCTTTAATTTCGAGGATCAGATTGTCGGCGGCAGTGGGCTGCACGACATCGCCATACAGGTGAGGCGGATCGAAGCCGCCGCAGCGGCGGTGAAGGCGTCGGGTATTCCGGCCTTCATTAACACCCGAACCGACATTTTCCTGAAGACTAAACCGAATGCGCACGACAGGGCTCTTCTCGATCAGGCGATCGAGCGGGCGCACGCCTACGAAAGGGCCGGAGCGCATGGCTTCTTTGCGCCGGGGCTTGCCGATGAAGGCCTGATCGAGGCGCTCTGCGAGGCAACGGCATTGCCGGTCAACATCATTGCCCTGGCGCATGTGCCGCCGCGCCAGAGGCTTGCCGAACTCGGCGTCGCCCGCGTGAGCCATGGTCCGGTGCCGTACCGGCAGATGGCCGAATGGCTGGAGGCCAAGGCGCGACAGGCGATTTCGGGCTAGTCTGGCAGGGTGCGTCAGTCCTCCAGCGTCCCCGACCTTGCATCGGCGCTCGTCCTGTCGCCGACCAGCTTCAAGAGGTCTTCGCCGGCGCGGATGATGCGCCGGGAACGCCGGGTCAGGATGAGGCCCGCCTGCGGCGCCAACACTTCCGTGCGGCCGTCGGGCTCACCGGGCGCGTGGACGATGGTGGCAAGTCGCGCACCCTTGGTGACGCGATCGCCCGGCTTCACGTCGAAGAGGATCGCGCCCGAGCGGGGCGCCGGCATCATCTCGATGTTTTCGATAGGTGCGACGAGCCCAACGAAGCTGCCAGGCGCGGACAGCGCCTGATCCCGGATGACGCCGCGCGCCACCAGCAGCCGGTAGAGCCCCTCGGCATCGGCGCCGGCCAGGGCGCCGTCGACATCGAGTATGCCGCGATATTCGACGGTGGTGGCGACGCGCCGGTCGAGGCGCGCCACGTCGGCGGGAACGTTTTGGTATGGCATGATCGAGGCGCCTTCGAAGGTGCCGTCGGGATCTTCGTCCCACAGCATCACCGCATCGACGCCCATGGCCGCCGCACAGTCCGCCATGGCCGGCCACAGGCTGGTGTGGACGTAGAGATAGGCGAGGCCTTCATCGTCGCAATGCAGGTCGAGCACGATGTCGTGGCCGATGGAGAGCTGCAGCAGCCGCGCCTTCAGCCGCTGGTCGACCGTGCCGTGCGCCGGCAGCAGCGAGAGGTCGGGCGCGGCGAGCCGCGGAAAGCCACGGTTGAAATTGGTGCGCGTGCCCAGATGAAAGCGGCCCTGATGGTCGCCGTAAAGATATTGCGCGCGGCCGATCGGATTAGCCCAGGGCACGATGGTCATATTGCCGGTGATGCGGCCCTCGGCTTCCGCCTTTTCCAGCATCGGCATCAGTGCATCGATGGCGACGACGCCCGGCAATTCGCCGGCATGAAGTGCCGCCTGCAGATAGGCGGAAGGCGGCGCCGTCTTGTCTGTTCCGGTGAAGCGGAAGACGGGGAATTCGTAGGAAACGCCTTCGCTGTCGCCGGCGATGCGTTCGATGGATTTCTGCATGGGATGCCTCCGGGAGAAGAGGCGGAACACATGCCCTTTTGCCCCTGGGCTGTCGATTGGTCCAGCCGGCGCCGCTATGGGCGCACGACTCTACCCGGCGCTCACACCAGCGGCTTGAGTTCCTGGGCGATGGTCGGCAGAAGCTCCGAGACGTTCGGGTGGATGTGCACGGCGCGCGCCAGTGTGCTGACCGGCGCCTTGGCATACATCAGGTCGAGCACGCAGTGCACCGCTTCGTCGCCGCCCGGGCCGAGCACCGAACAGCCGAGGATCTCCCTGGTGTCGGCATCGACCAGGATCTTCATGAAACCTTGCGTCTCACCTTTTTCGACGGCACGGCTGACGCGGGTCATTGGCCGCTGGCCGACCAGGGCGCGGCGACCGGATTTCCTGACCGCGGCTTCGGTCATGCCGCAGCGGCCGAGTGGTGGGTCGATATAGAGCGCGTAGGCCTCGATGCGGTCGCTGACCTTGCGCGGATCGTTGTCGAGCAGGTTGGCGGCGACGATCTCGTAGTCGTTGTACGAGGTGTGGGTGAAGGCGCCCTTGCCGTTGCAGTCGCCCATTGCCCAGATGCCGGGCACGCTGGTGCGCAACTGGTCGTCGACGACGATGAAGCCGCGTTTGTCGACCTCGACGCCGGGTTTGTCGAGGCCGAGATCGTCGGTGTTTGGCGTGCGGCCGAGCGCCAGCAGCACATGCGAGCCGACCGCAGCTGCCTTGCCTGGCGAGAAGGTCACGGCGATTTCGTTGCCTCGCCTGGCGAAGCGGATGTCGTCGGCGCCGAGATGGACGGCAATGGCTTCGTTTTCGAGGATCGACAAAATGGCGTCCGAGACATCCTCGTCCTCGCGGCCGATCAGGCGCGGGCTTTTTTCGATGACTGTGACTTCGGAACCGAAGCGACGGAACATCTGCGCGAATTCGAGCGAGACATAGCTGCCGCCGACAACGATGAGATGGCGCGGCAGCACGTCGAGATCCATCATCGACGAGTTGGTGAGGTAGGATACGTCGTTGACACCGGGCAGGTCGGGCACCGAGGCGCGGCCACCGGTGTTGAGGAATATCCTTTCGGCGCTCAGCAGATCGTCGCCGACGCGCACCGTATTGGCGCTCACGAAACGCGCATGGCCGCGATAGAGCGTGCATTTGTCCATGCCGGCAATCCAGTCTTCGAGATTGCCGCGTGCGTCGTTGGAGACCTTGTCCTTGCGCGCCTTGATCGCCTTGTAGTTGACGCCGACGGGACCGGAGAGCGTCACCCCGTAGTCCGCGGCGGAGCGGGCAAGATGCGCGGCATAGGCGCTTGCTACCATCGTTTTGGTCGGCGTGCAGCCGGTGTTGACGCAAGTGCCGCCGACCAGCTTTCGCTCGATCAGCGCCACGCTCATGCCGGCCGCATTCAGCCGGCCGGCGAGCGGTGGGCCGGCCTGCCCGGCACCGACGATGATGGCGTCGAATGTCTTTGCCGTCATGCCACCGCCGCCACGATCAGAAGCCCGCCGACGATCGCCACCGCGTCCTCGATGAAGGCGGCGGGCGGGTCCTTGCCGAAGGCGGTGGCCAGGCGCTTGCGCGCCTCGGCGCCGCCCAGCGTGCCGATCACCGCACCGATGACGCCCGCGATCAGGCCGCCGATGATGGCGCCACCGGTGGCGCCGATCACCGCGCCGGTGAAAGCGCCCAGGACGATGCGCGTGCCGAATTGCTGCGGCACCTTGCGGCTCGGCGTCGATGGCAGCTGGTCGGTGACCAGTTCGGCGATGGCCAGGATGGTGAAGATGCCGACGGCGATCCAGTGGCCCATGAAGCTCGCCCAGGTGCCGGCGACCGGCAGCCAGCCAAGCCAGGCGCCCCAGGCGACCGCTGCGGGCGCGGTCATGGCGCGAAGCCCGGCAACGATGCCGATCAGGAGTGCAAGAATGTACAGCATGATCGATCCCCTCGATGGCCGGCTTGGGACAGGTCCGAGAAGGCAAGCTACCATAGGTCGGGTATTTGACCAGAGGTGGTGTCGCCGCCGGTGCTTTCGTATTTTCACCACTTGTGCTTTGGCAAAGTTGAAACTGGAGTTGCGGCCATGAGGGGGAGCGAACGCACGAAAATGGCGGCGGGCGAGTGGTATTGCTGCCTCGATCCGGAACTGGAGGCGCTGCGCATTACGTCGCGCGACGCGGTGTTCGAGCACAACAGCCTGCCACCCCGGCAGCGTGGCGATATCGGGCCTGGATTGCGGACGTTGCTCGGCGCTGCGGGCGAGGGCGCCCGGATCGAGGCGCAATTCCACTGTGCCTATGGCTTCAACATCTTCCTCGGCGACCGCGTTTTTCTCAATGCCGGCTGCACCATCCTCGACACGGCGCCAGTCCGCATCGGCAAGGGAACGCTGCTCGGCCCCAATGTGCAGATCTATTGCGCCGAGCACCACAAGGAGGCCGCCGGACGACGGGCAGGGCTGGAGATGGCCAGGCCGGTCGAGATCGGCGACAATGCCTGGATCGGCGGAAGTGCCATCATCCTCGGCGGGGTCAGGATCGGCGATGGCGCTATCGTCGGCGCCGGTGCCGTGGTGACGCGCGACGTCGCGGCGAACATCACTGTGGTTGGTAATCCGGCACGGATAATCAGGAACGGCTGAGCCGGATCAACGTGAAGCGCCGCGTCTATTGAGATCGACACTCCTCGAGAATTCGCGCCGGTACTGCGCCGGCGAGGTTCTGAGGCGCGCTGCGAAATGCTGGCGCAGCGAGGTGGCGCTGCCGAAGCCGGCCTCGAAGGCAACCGTGTCCATCGATTTTTCAGTTGCTTCCAGCAGCCGCTGCGCCAGCTGGACGCGCTGGTCGGTCAGCCAGTCGCCGAAACTGGTGCCGATCGATTTCTGGAAACGGCGCGTGAACGTCCGGCGGGTGAGCCCGGCGTGACCGGCAACGCTGTCCAGACTGTGCGGCTCACCCAACGTTTTGCGCACTGTTTCGAGAGCCTGGGTAAAGCGGTCCGCATTGCCGGTCCTGGCGATGGGACGTTCGATGAATTGCGCCTGCCCGCCCTGCCTATGCGGAGAAAGCACGATCTGCCGGGCAAGGCGAAGTGCCGCCTCCGCGCCGTAACGAGCCCGTACGACGTGCAGGCAGCAGTCGAGCCCGGCGGCGACGCCGGCGGATGTCACGACATCGCCATTGTCGATGTAGAGCACTTCCGGTTCGACGAGAATGTCGGGATAGAGTTCCTG
This sequence comes from Mesorhizobium sp. M0166, assembly GCF_040322255.1. Taxonomy (NCBI): domain Bacteria; kingdom Pseudomonadati; phylum Pseudomonadota; class Alphaproteobacteria; order Hyphomicrobiales; family Phyllobacteriaceae; genus Mesorhizobium; species Mesorhizobium sp. M0166. The sequence continues at coordinate 157,290 of NZ_JAMYTD010000006.1, forward strand.
CAGCTGATCCGCGTAGGCCCAGTGCGTCGCCGCTCGCCGCCCTGAGAGCAGTCCGGTCGCCGCGACAGCGAACGTTCCCAGGCACAGTCCGACGATCAGCGCGCCGCGCCGGTGCGCGCCAAGCAACGCGTCGATCAATGCCGCTGGAGGCGAGCTCCCGAGATCCTTCCAGCTTGGCACGATGACGATGTCGGCGTCATCGAGCGCGGAAAGCCCGTGCGGGACGCTGATGGTCAGCCCGGCATCGGTGCGGATCGGGCCGTCCTCAATCGCGCAGACCCGGAAGTCGAAGCGCGGCAGGCCAAGCGTCGTGCGATCCGCGCCGAACACGAGACACGGCACGGAGAGATGAAACGGGCTGATGCCATCGAAGGCGATGGCGGCAACGGCAGGATCGGTCATGGCAGCACCAACAGGAGTAACAGCCAATTGTCCCAATTCTTTCGAATAATGTCAATTGGGACACTTTTTGCAATCCCGTGCCGAGCTTATCGTCCACCCATCAATGTCCAACGGGAAAGGAAAACCCCATGTCGCAACCAGCCAAAGGCAAAGCTCCACGCCGCGCCCTCATCGTCATCGATGTTCAGAACGACTATGACGGCGGCAACCTCGCCATCCAGCATCCGCCCTTCCGCGACAGCGTCGTCAATGTAGCGCGAGCGATGGACGCGGCCACCGAGGCAGGCGTCAAGGTGGTGGTCATCAAGCAGTTGGCGCCGGAAACCTCACCGGTCTTCGCCAAGGGCAGCCATGGCGCCGAGTTGCACCCGGAAATCGCCAGGCGAAACCGCGACCACTACATCGAAAAGAACTTGCCCAGCGGCTTCACCGGCACAGACCTCGAGGAGTGGCTGCGCGCCAACTCTATCGATACGATCACAGTCATTGGCTACATGACGCATAATTGCGATCTGTCGACGGTCATCCACGCCGTGCATATGGGCTTCGAGGTGGAGTTCCTGTCGGACGCGACGGGGTCGTTGCCGTACGCCAACAGCGCCGGTTACGCTTCGGGGGAGGAAATCCATCGCGTGGTGACGATCGTCCTGCAGTCGCGCTTCGCGGCCGTTCTCAAGACCGCCGAGTGGATCGATTGCCTGAACACCGGCGTGGTACCCCAGCACGACACACCTTATGCCTCCAACCAGCGCGCGCTGGCGCGAAGCGCTGCGTAGGGACGAGATCGTCGCGAAGACGCCAAAAAGGGCGCCGCAGCGTTGCGGCACCCTTTGCGGTTCGAGCGTTTGATTATCCCTAGAACAGGCCTTCGATCTGGCCCATTTCGTTCAGGAAGATCTTTTCCGAGGATGGTGCTTTGGGCAGGCCGGGCATGGTCATCACCTCGCCGCAGATGATGACGACGAAGCCGGCGCCGGCAGACAGCCTGACCTCGCGCACCGGCACGGTGTGGCCGGTCGGCGCGCCGCGCAGATTCGGATCGGTGGAGAAGGAATATTGCGTCTTGGCCATGCAGACCGGCAAATGACCGTAGCCGGCGTGCTCCCAGGCGTGGAGCTGGTCGCGCACCGATTTGTCGGCGATCGCTTCGGAACCGCGATAGATGCGCTGGACGATGGTGTTGATCTTCTCGAACAGCGGCATGGCGTCGGGATACAGCGGGGCAAATTGCGACGCGCCGGATTCGGCCAAAGCCACGACTCTTTTGGCCAGTTCCTCGATGCCGGCCGATCCCTGAGCCCAGTGCTTGCACAGGATCGCCTCTTCGCCCATCGAGGCGACGTAATCCTTCATCGCCTGGATCTCGGCCTCGGTGTCGGAGTAGAAATGGTTGATGGCGACCACTGCCGGCACACCGAACTGGCGGATGTTCTCGATGTGGCGGCCGAGATTTGCACATCCCTTCTTGACCGCCTCGACGTTCTCCTTGCCGAGATCTTCTTTCTTGACGCCGCCATTCATCTTCATGGCGCGAACCGTGGCGACGATGACCGCCGCGGCGGGCCTTAGGCCGGCCTTGCGGCATTTGATGTCGAAGAACTTTTCGGCACCGAGATCGGCACCGAAACCGGCTTCGGTGACGACGTAATCGGCAAGCTTCAGCGCCGTCGTGGTGGCAACGACGGAGTTACAGCCATGCGCGATGTTGGCGAAGGGGCCGCCATGCACGAAGGCCGGGTTGTTCTCCAGCGTCTGCACGAGATTGGGCTGCATGGCGTCCTTCAAGAGCACGGCCATGGCGCCATCGGCCTTGAGGTCGCGGGCATAGACGGCCGACTTGTCACGGCGATAGGCGACGATGATGTCGCCGAGGCGCTTTTCCAGGTCCTTCAGGTCGGTCGACAGGCACAGGATGGCCATGACTTCCGAGGCGACTGTGATGTCGAAACCGGCCTCGCGCGGGAAACCGTTGGCGACGCCGCCGAGCGAACAGATGATCTCGCGCAGCGACCGGTCGTTCATGTCCATGACGCGGCGCCAGACGACACGGCGGGTGTCGATGCCGAGCTCGTTGCCCCAATAGATGTGGTTGTCGATCAGCGCCGACAGCAAGTTATGCGCGGTGGTGATGGCATGGAAATCGCCGGTGAAGTGGAGGTTCATGTCCTCCATCGGCACGACCTGCGCGTAGCCGCCGCCGGCGGCACCGCCCTTGACGCCGAAATTCGGTCCGAGCGAAGCCTCGCGGATGCAGACGATGGCCTTCTTGCCGATGCGGTTGAGGCCATCGCCCAAGCCCACCGTCGTCGTCGTCTTGCCTTCGCCGGCCGGTGTCGGGTTGATGGCGGTGACGAGGATCAGCTTGCCGTCCTTGTTGCCCTTCACCGACTTGATGAACTCGGCCGAGATCTTCGCCTTGTCGTGGCCGTAGGGCAGAAGATGTTCGCTCGGAATGCCGATCTTTTGGCCGATCTCCTGGATCTGCTTCTTCCTGGCGCCGCGCGCGATCTCGATGTCGGACTTCACTTCGGCCATGACGGCTTCCCTCTGGATTGGACGGATTTGACTAGTGTGGTCGCAAGAACAGCCCGGCATTGCAGGCGCGAGCATGTTCTACCCCTGTCGCTGCCGCGGCGTCAACTTTCATGCAACTATGTTTCCTGCGAAGAAAATACCTCTGCCGCCGGCCGCTCTGCTACAGGTTCTTTTTTGCGCCGGTTGCAGCGCCGTATAGAAGCCAGAGCAGGCGCGGTTCCGCCGTCTCAAAACAGCCGCCTAATACGCGAAAAGCGACAGAAGCAACGGCGCAAATTCACCAGCGCCGGCCGTGCGGAACGATCCGCTACTGCGTCAGCACGTTGCTGATCTCGACCATGTTCGAGCGCACCCTGAGTATGTAAAAGCCCATCGTCGTCAGATGTGTCGGCAACAGCCAGCCGTCCTCGCGGCCATTGGCGATGATGAAGGGCTGGATGCGCAGCGCCGAGACGAATTGCGCGTCCATCGTATCCCACAGGTTCTGCAGGTGCTTTTCCTTGATGACGTCCTCAAAGTCGGCCTGTGCGCCTTTCATCAGCCCGTAATAGGCATAGAGCTGGCCATAGGCGAACCAGAAGCGGTCGTCGGCGCGGGTGTCGAACCAGCCATTATTGTGGTTTTCGGCACGCTCCTTGAGGATCGCCGAGGTCGAACCGATATCGGACGAGATGCGGTCGATATACTGCTTGAGATTGTCGGCGCGGGCATCGAACGTCGCCTGGCAGGCTGCGAGGCGGGCGTTGAAGGAACGCAGCTTGCGCACTGCGTCGCGATAGTAGCTCGGCGTCGGCGTCTTGGGACCGAACGGGTTCAAGCCGAAGTACCAGGTTTCCTCATCAAACTGCAGATTGCCGCGGGCGTCCTGCAGGTCGGCGTCGATCTGCGAGGTGGTGCGGACGCGGCCGAGATTATCGGCAAGCTCGGTCGCCGTGCGCCGCACCGCCTGGTTGATGCCGCGCTGGAACGAAGCCTTGTTGTCCATGAACGGCGTGTGGTCCCAGTCGATGCCGAACAGGCCGAGCTTGTAGAGGATCATCGACGACACCCAGGCATTCTGGTTGACGTTGAAGTCGGTCAGGTCGGCCGCAACCTGGGCAATGGCTGAATTTCCGCAGGTCTTGGCCGTGTCGGTGCCGGCGCCGGCGGAAACCTGTTCACCGGCGGAGCTGTTGCGTTTTTCGAACGTGTATTTGTCGACGTAATTCGGGTCGAAATTGTTCCACCACTGGGTGGCGTAGAAGAAATTGACATAGAGGCCGATCAGCACGAGCACAGCCAGGCCGAGCACCGCCTTCAGTATCCAGCCGCGTTGCGTGTACCAGCGCCCCGCCCACAGGAACGGCCACAGGATCGCACCGACGACCAAGCCGATGCCGCGGCCAATCCACTGGAAAATCCGGGTGAAGAAACTCACGATCGGATCAAGCATGGCGATATCACCCCCTCAGTCAGTCAAGCCGTAGAGGCGTGTGCGAAACGCCACCTTGTCCTTCAGATATGTGGTTTTCAGAACGTCCACAACATGCGATCTCCAGGCGTCGCTGAAGCCTTCATAATCCCTGTAGAAGCCCGGCTTGTTGAAGACGTAACGCGAGACGAAGTCCTGCGGCACGAAGTCCGAGATCAGCTGGTTGGTCAGCCAGGCGTCGGGATGGTCCGGCTTGGCGCGGATGACCAGGAAGCGCTGCTGCGGGAACACGTCCTCGATCTTGAGATGGCCGAGCTGGGCGATCTCGCGCTTGGCGGCGTTGAGGAAGGGAAAATTGCCGTCCCTGGTAATCAGATCGGTATGGCCGTGGATCCAGGTCTGCAGCCAGACCTTGTCGACGTCGGTCAGATTGCGGTCGGGATCGGCGTCGCGGATCAGCGCGCGCACCACCATTTCGGCGCGATGCTCGAGATAACCGGAGGTTTCGATCCATGAGGCGCGCGGCAGCTCGATGCGGCCGGTCGAGGCGAGGAACTTGAATACCTTGTCGGCGTCGTGGATCGAAAGGTAACTCACCTGCCATGGCCGCGAGCGGCGAAAGCCCGGCGCTGCCGGGTCGCTGATCACCGTCGTCACGTCGGGATCGACGAACACATAGAGCCCGCCGAAATGGCTGGTCCAATAGGCGTTGTGGCGGAAGATCACCTGGTCCGGCACCAGCGCATTCTCGCGGATGTCGCCGCAGATCTTCGCCAGCTCGACCATGTGGGCAAGCATGGTGTTGTCGCGCCAGGCATCCGGCTCCTGCTTCAGCCGGTCGACCAGCTTGCCGAGTTCGGCGGCCTTGCCGAGCACGTCCTCCGCCGACAGCACCTTGAATTCGACCTGGTTGATCGACAGCAGGTCCTCGATGTCGTCGACCTTGGGGACCGAATCCTCGATCTCGCCATAGATGACGTCCTTGATCGTCAGCGCATCGATGGCACGCTGGTTCTTGGACATGAATTCGTACATCAGCAGCGAGGTGTTGGAAAAAGCCGTGTGCACCACCGGCAGGTCGATCTGCGACGGCGTCAGGATGATGAAGCGGCGGTTGACCTCGTTCGGATCGAGGTAGCTGTAGTCGCCGCATTCCTCGGCGACCTGCGGCGAAAAGCCGGTGCGGTCGATCTCGAAGCTTTTCAATTTGGTCGGCTTCAAGCCGAACGCGACCATCGCCTTGTTGTAGCGCTGGATCAGGTGCGGCTCGTCGATCGTCAGCAGCCGGCCGTAGATCAGCTCGTTGTCGCGCAACAGATCGGGCTTCTTGGCGGGGCTCATGCTTTCTTCTTCCCGTTCACGGGGAGAAGGTGTCCGAACGGCGGATGAGGGGCGCGAACGCTCCTTCTCCCCTTGTGGGAGAAGGTGGCCGAGCGAAGCTCGGTCGGATGAGGGGTGTTCCAGCTTGACGAATACCCCTCATCCCTCGCCTTCGGCGACACCTTCTCCCACAAGGGGAGAAGGGGGCGTCGGCGCATCTCACGCATTCCACAGCCCTTTCTTCTTCATCTCCTCGATCTCACGGACGGCACGCTCCCGCAGACGGGTGTCGCGGATCATCTTGGTCACCGCCGCATCGTCGGACTTGTCGGAGTAGCGGAATTCGGAATCCGCGTAGCGGTTGATCTCCTGCATGACCATGTCCATCGAGAATGGCCCGCGCAGCTCCTCGATCATCGCTTTCTTGTCGTCGTAACCCTTGTGCATGAAGGCTTCCGGCTTTTCGAACCACTCGTCCGGCAATTCGATGTCCATGGCGCGCATCTTGATGGCGTCGGTGACGTTCTTGATGGCGCGGCCGGTAAAGCGCGGCTCGGCATCCTTGATCATATGCAGATAAGTGCCGATGTCGGCCATCGTCTTTGGCGCGCCGTTCTCCTTCATGTAGCGCTCATAGACCTTCATCAACCCGTCTTCCTGCGGCTTCTCATGCTCCTCGTAAGCTTCCATCACGGCGCGCTGGATTTCTTGCGCCGCATAGAGCTTGTGGTCGCCGAGCGGGATCTTGTGGTTCTTGCCGGCGAGCAGGACGAAGATGTCGATGTAGTCGTCGCGGCTCTGCGGGCCGTCGACCAGCCAGCGGGCGCCGGCGCGCTGGCGTAGCGCGTCGTCGACGTTTTCGGGATAGTTGGAAAACATGCCGAACGAGCAGTTGCCGCGCACCACGGTCGCCGCACCTCCAAACGCGTCCATAAGCACGCCGGTGATTTCCTGCTGGCCGGCGGAGGCACGGTCGTCTGAGCGGCGTGCGGCGACCTGGTCGATATCGTCGATGGTGCCGAAGCCGATGACGCGCGGGTTCAGCACATTGTTGATGAACTGGCGGCAGTTCTGGCCGGACTTGCCCTGGTAGGACGAGATCTGGTCGACGCCGAAATTCTCGTAGGCGAAGGGATAGCCGGCGACCTGGCAATAACCATTGAGAAGGCCGGCGATCATCTGGATCAAGGTTGTCTTGCCGGTGCCGGGCGCGCCATCGCCGATGAAGGTGAACAGGAAGCCGCCGAGCTCGACGAACGGGTTCAGCTCGCGCTCGAAATCGTAGGCCATCAGCATCTTGGCGAGCTTGACCGACTGGTATTTGGCGATGTGGTTGCCGACGACCTCTTCCGGTTTTTTGAAGGTCATCACCAGCGGCTTTGCCCGCTTGCCCGGCGCGACGTCGAAACCGTCAAGGGTAAAATCGTCGACGTCGATGCGGATATGCGCGTTCTCGAACGGGCCGATGCCGTCGAAGCGGCCCTTTCGCGCCAACAGCCCGTCGATGGCGACGCGGGCGAAGGCGCGGGCGCGGGTCATCAGGTCGGCATCGTCCTTCGAACCTGCTATCGACCTGTCGAGCCCGGCTACGATCGACTTCACCGCATCCTGTGGCGTGTCGAACAGAAAGTCCGGCTCGGGCGTGTCGTTCGGCGCCTCGCCGTCGCTGTCGATCAGCTGGAACAGATAGGAGGCAAGGCTGAAGGCGGAGATGTAGGCAGAGGCCGACAGCAGCTTCTTGAAGGTGGCAGCTTCATCGCCTTCGAGCGGCGCGCGGGCATTTTTCGCCTGCAGGCTTTCGAGGTCCGAGCCCTCGGCGAAGACATCCGATATGGCCAGCGCTATCGCCAGCCCGCGCCGGGCGCGAAACAACAGCGTGTGCTGCGGGATGGTCAGCAACTGGTCGTCGGAATGAACGGCGGCGACGGTTTTGGCGAGCTCGACCTCGCGCGTGCGGCGCACCGAGCCGACCGAGACGGTCGAGACGAAGCGGCGGTTGGTGCCGGCAAGCGCGGTGCCGGACTCGCGCGATGGGTCTTCCAGCACGACGATGCGGGTGATGAAACTTTGCGCAGTGGCACGGTGCTTTTCAATTGCCGCTTCCGGAATGGTGGTCAGGCCGGTGTCCATGGAGGATGCTCCGCGATTTGACGGTCAGACGTCGCTGATGACCTGCCCTTTGGACAGGATGTGGACCTTGTAGCCCGAAAAGATCTTCTGCGCCTCGCCGGCGGCATAGAGCGCCTGATAGGCCTCGTGCGGGATCAGCGCATGGTTCTCATAGCTCGACACGCCTTGCCGCGCGGCCTCGAGATCGTCGGTATTGATGAAGAATTCCTGCGTCGTCTTTTCGCTCGAAAACAGCCCCTTGCGGCCTGGCTTTTCGGCCTTGGAAAAGACCTCCTGGATGGTCCAGGTCAGCAGCCAGGCGTTTTCCGGCTTGCGGACCTTGGCCAGCACTTCGCTCACCGTCGAATTGTTGTCGGTAATCCCTGCAGAATAGAACGGGCCGAGCACGACGCGACGCAGCTGCTTGGGATGCAGCGGCTCGAAATCCTTGTCGAGGTTGACCGCGATGGTCGCCGGCGACAGCGCGTAGGCGGAATTCTTCTCGGTGAAATCGTCAAAACGGTGGGCAAGCTCGGGATTGAGCAAGCCGTCGACCGGCAGCGGAATGTCGACCCTCTCATTAAGCTTGCCGCTGGAGTCGACAAGCTGCCGGATCATGTCGTCCGAGGAATCCTCGACCGTCACCATATAGACAAGCGGCAGGTTGGCGCTGCCGTCGAAGCAGGCCCAGTGGACCAGATAATAGGGTCGCAACGTCTTCGGATTGACCGACACCTTGACCGTCTGGGCCAGGGTGAACGGGCCGAAGGTGGTCTCACTCTTGACGTCCTCGAGGTAAAGCCGCTCGGCCATCGACTTCTGCAGCGCTTCGGGGAATTCCTTGTGGCGCAGGATGAAGTCCGCCATTTCCTCGCGTAGCTCGTCGGCCAGCGGGAGATTGGCGAGGCGCGCATCGGCCTGGAGCCGGTCGTTCTCCAACTCGAGCAGGTTCTGGAAGACCGGGAAACCGCTTTCGGCGCGCGAGATGCGGAACGTCTCGGTGAAGCCCAGCCGGTTGCGCCAGCACGAGAACGACTTGTCGAGCCGCGCAATATATTCGGCGACGACCTTGGCGACGATGCCGTGCCGGTAGAGCGGCGAGCGATCGTCGCGCATGAACACTTCGAGGCCGCCAAGTGCCGCCGCGATCGCCGAGAAATAGCGCGCCGCGGCTTCGTTTTCGGGGGTCATGCTGCCAGCCCTTGGGAGCAGTGCACGTGCAGCAATTACGACTGCACGTAATTTGCCGAATTGTGCTTCTTCATCACATCGTCGAAGCGGCGGGCGAAGGCATCGTCGGCGAGCTTCTTGCGGCGCTGGATGTCGGCGGTGGCGACCATGTTCTTCTCATGCATTTCAAGCAGATCGCCAATGTGCTTTTGTGAGGCGGCACCGATGCCGGCCATGGTCTCTTCGGCGGTGTTGTCGACCTGGCTGCCCAGCGTGTTGATCTTGTGGGCGACATCCTGCTGGGCGGCGGTCTTCAGTGAATCTTCCAGCGCCTTGTATAGAACGATGCGCTGCTCGGTATCGATGGTCAGTTTGTTAATCAGCGTCGATTGCGCCGCGATCTGATTGTTGAGCGAATCGACGAAGGTCTGGAACATCGAGGTGTAGCGCTCCAGCGTCTGGCTTTCGGCCAGCAATTCCTGCTCCTTGGCCTGCTTCTCGTTGTATTCCGTGGCCAGTTTCGAGCGTTCGCCTTCAAGCTGCGTACGCTCCTTCTGGCTGGTCGAGGCGGCGATCTTGTTCTCGATGTCGAGCAGCATCGGGTTGAGTTCCTCGATGCGCTTCTGCACGGTCTCGAGATTGGACATGGTGGTCTTGCGGCGCTCGATCACCTGCGACAGGCTGGCCTCGGAGGTCTTGTAGCGGGTGTCGAGAACCTGCTTCTGCGCCTTGAGGATGCCGACGATGGTATCGGATTTCGCCAGCAGCTCCTGCAAATTGCCGGCCAGCGACATGTTGCGGACGCGGTCGGTGCGCAGGCGCTGCTTGCGCTGGCTGGAGAAGACACCGACGAAATTCTCCCAGCCGGTGTAGTTCTTCATGCTCTCGAATTCGGCACCGAAGACGTTGGTGGCGTCCTCGAGGCCGATGATCAGGTCGGCAATATTGCCTTCCATCACCTTCTGCTGCTTCAGCACATCCTCGATGCGGGCGTTCTCGATGTCGAAATTGGCGTCGCCGATCTTCTTGTCGGCGGTGGCGAGCGTGTCGAGCACGCTACCGGACTGCTCGATCTTGGTGCGCATGTCCTCCACGACCTGCTTGGTCTTGGCAATCTCGGCATCGAAATTCTGCAATGTCGCCATTGGGGCCTCCCGCTTCGGCATCGGTTTCGTTTCGCAAACCGCCGCGAATATATGTGCCGGGTTTGGCGAATGAAAGACGGAAGACATGGGATTACAGGAAAACAAAAGAATTTCAGGAGGCCGACCGCAGGATAGTCAGGCAATGATTACGGTGTAACTGCCGTCCGGTCAGACACCGCTTCAACCATGCTCGGGAGCGACGCTCAGGGCTTGGGATCGGCCTTGAGGTAGGCGATGACGTTGGCGATGTCGTCGTCGCTGGTCAGGCCGGAGAAGGCCATTTTGTTGCCGGGGACCTTCTGGCGGGGCGCGCGCAGGTATTCGGCAAGGTTTGCTTCGTCCCAGACCAGGCCGGCGGCGCCCGCGTCCTTCATCCCCTGCGAGTAGCGGCTGAGGTAACTGTCCGCGGTGCCGGCGGTCCGGCCGACGACACCCAGCAGATGCGGGCCGACCTTGTCGCGGTCGCTCGTAGCCTCATGACAGGCCATGCATCTGTTGAATACCTTCTTGCCGAGAGCGGCATCGCCGTCGGCATGCGCGGCAAGAGCGCCGACAATGAGGAAAGCAGCAGCAGACGAAATGGCTCGAAGCATGGGAACTCCCGACGGCTCTGGCTGAGAGGTTTTGAAATAGGAAGCAGGCCTTAACAAGCGCCGCACGATGGCGCGATTGGCGAACGAATGTCGGCCGAGAGGTCGGATGAAAGCAATAGCGCTGGTTCAGGCTTTGGTGAAGCCGATGAAATCGTCGGGCACGGCGCGGCCCACTTCTTCTTCCCAATGGCGGCGGCAGAGCGAGACATAGACATCCTTGCCGATCGCCACCTGTTCGCCCTGTTTCGCCACCTTGCCGTCGGCGCCGAGGCGCACCACCATCGTCGCCTTGCGGCCGCAACGGCAGATGGTGCGCACCTCGCGCAGGTCGTCGGCGATCGCCAGCAGGGCGCGCGAGCCGGAAAACAGCTTGCCCTGAAAATCGGTGCGCAGGCCGTAGCACATGACAGGGATGTTCAGCCGGTCGGCGATGCGGGCGAGTTGCCAGACCTGCTCCTCTTCGAGGAATTGCGCCTCGTCGACGAAGACGCAATGGACCGTGGCGTGGTCGTGATGCTCGGCGACCCGGGCAAACAGATCGTCGCCGTCGCGAAACATCTCGGCTTCCGTCTCCAGGCCGATGCGCGACGAGATCAGCCCGGTATCGCCCTTGCGGTAGTGGCCGGCGATGAACAGCATCGTCGTCATGCCGCGCTCGCAGTAATTGTACGAGGCCTGTAACAGCATCGTCGTCTTGCCGGCATTCATCGTCGCATAATGGAAGTACAGCTTGGCCATGCCGTCCTTTTAAGCCGAGTTGCAACAAAGCGGGGAGGGGGAGCGCCTACATTCCACCGGGAAAAGGCGACTTCCATCCGGAAAGCGGCGGGCGTGTCGCTGATCGGCCAGCCTGCGCCGTTGTTCGTGATTGCCTTAGTGCTTGAAACCGCAGCAGAATGATGTTTGGCTGGCGTGACAAGGCGGAGATAAAACCGTCGCTTCGCTTCACCGAGAACTGAAATGGGAGAATTTTCATGTCGCGTATGAGTTCATTCGTCGCCGGCCTCGGCCTGGCGGCTTTTCTATCCACGACTGGGGCCTTTGCCGGCGATCCGGAAAGCTGCAAGACGGTGCGTCTGTCCGATGTCGGCTGGACCGACATCCAGGCGACCACCGGCGTCGCCTCGGTGCTGCTCACGGCGCTCGGCTACGAGCCGCAGGTGATCCAGCTTTCGGTGCCGGTGACCTATGCATCCCTGAAGAACAAAGACCTCGACGTGTTCCTTGGAAACTGGATGCCGTCGATGACAAACGACATCAAGGACTATACCGCCGAAGGCTCGGTCGAGACCGTCAGCGAAAACCTCAGCGGTGCCGGCTACGGCATCGTCGTTCCGACCTATGTCGCCGATGCCGGTGTCAAGACGCTGACCGATCTCGGCAAGTTCAAGGACAAGTTCGACGGCAAGATCTACGGTATCGAGGCCGGCAATGACGGCAACCGCATCATTCTCGATATGATCAAGGATCCGAAGACTAATCTCGAAGGCTTCGAACTGGTCGAATCTTCCGAGGCCGGCATGCTCACCCAGGCCGAGCAGTCGATGAAGAACAATGAATGGATCGCCTTCCTCGGCTGGACGCCGCATCCGGTGATGGGCGCCATGAAGATCACCTATCTCGAGGGGATGGGCGATAGCGGCTTTGGCGCTGCCACCGTGCATACCAATGTGCGCAAGGGCTACATTAGCGAATGCCCCAATGCCGGCAAGTTCATCGCCAACCTGAAGTTCAACCTGGACATGGAAGGCGAGATGATGGACGCGATCCTGAAGGGCGGCGACGCCAATACGGTCGCGACCGACTGGCTGAAGAAGCACCCGGACGCGGTCGCTCCCTGGATCGCCGGCGTCACCACCTTCGACGGCGGCGATGCGGCGGCTGCGGTGAAAACGGCGCTCGGAAGCTGACCCGACCATCTGGCATGACGAGACAAGGGGCCGCCACGGTAGAAATGGCTGCCCTTTTTCATATCCTGTGACAAGATGACCCTCCGGCAAGGACGGCGCCGGCAGAAGAGGGGCTAGATGGATCCGATCTCCAAATTCCTGGTCAGCTACAAGATTCCCATAGGGGCGTGGGGGAAGGCGTTTTTCGGCTTTCTCACCGATAATTTCGACACCGTCTTCAGGGCTTTTTCCAACAGCCTCAACTTCCTGCTCGACGGCATCGTCGACGGGCTGCTGCTGCTGCCGCCGGTTCTGCTGATCGCGCTGATCGCTCTGCTCGCCTATTTCCTGCAGCGCTCGAAAGGACTGGCCCTGGCGGTGTTCATCGGTTTGCTGTTCATCCTCAACCAGAATCTGTGGAAGCAGACAGTGGAGACGCTGGTGCTGGTGGTTGCCGCCGCCGCCGTGTCGATGGCCATCGGCGTGCCGCTCGGCATCTGGGCCGCGCACAAGCCGAAGATCTATCGCGTCATGCTGCCGGTACTTGACCTGATGCAGACGCTGCCGACCTTCGTCTACCTGATCCCCGTGCTGACCCTGTTCGGCCTCGGCAACGCGCCCGGCCTGATCGTCACCATCATCTTCGTCATCCCGACCTCGGTCCGGCTCACCCATCTTGGCGTCACCTCGGTGCCGAAATCGATCGTCGAGGCGGGCGAAGCTTTCGGCGCCACCAAGCGCCAGCTATTGTGGAAGGTGGAGCTGCCTTCGGCACTGCCGACCATCATGGCTGGGCTGACCCAATCGATCATGCTGTCGCTGTCGATGGTGGTGTTCGCCGCCCTGATCGGCGCCGGCGGGCTCGGTACGGAAATCAACCGGGCGCTCGGGTCGCGCAGGATCGACCTCGGGCTTGAGGCAGGGTTGGCCATCGTCGTGCTCGCCATCGTGCTCGACCGGATGACGCGCATCGGCGTGGGAGGCAAGAAATGACCGTCGCCGTCGATTTCAGGAATGTCGATATCGTCTTCGGCGCCGACCAGGCAGGCTCGCTGGCGCTGATCGACAGTGGTGCCACCCGAGCCGAGATCCTCGAACAGACCGGCAACGTACTGGGCTGCGCCGGCGCCAGCCTCACCGTGAACGAGGGCGAGATCTCGGTGCTGATGGGGCTTTCCGGCTCCGGCAAATCGACGCTGCTCAGAGCCGTCAACCGGCTGAACGTCGTCTCGCGCGGTCAGGTGCTGGTCAAGGACGGCGATGGTACGGTCGACGTCGTCACCTGCGACGAGGCGACGCTTCGGCGGCTGCGGCAGAAGCAGGTGGCGATGGTGTTCCAGCAGTTCGGCCTGCTGCCGTGGCGCACCGTGGAGGACAATGTCGGCCTTGGCCTCGAGCTCGCCGGGGTACCCGAAGCCGAGCGCAAGGAGCGGGTGAACAGGCAGCTGAAGCTGGTTCATCTCGACCAGTGGTCGAAAAAATACGCGCATGAGCTTTCCGGCGGCATGCAGCAGCGCGTCGGCCTGGCGCGCGCCTTTGCCACCGAGGCGCCGATCCTGTTGATGGACGAGCCGTTCTCGGCGCTCGATCCGCTGATCCGGACCAAGCTGCAGGACGAGTTGCTGCAGCTCCAGGCCGAGCTGAAGAAGACCATTATCTTCGTCAGCCACGACCTCGAGGAGGCGCTGAAGATCGGCACCCACATCACCATCATGGAGGGCGGGCGTATCGTGCAGACCGGCGCGCCGGAAGACATCGTGCTGCGGCCTGCCAACGACTATGTCCGCGACTTCATCGCCAATGTGAACCCGCTCTCGGTGCTGACCGCCTGGAACGTCATGCGCGACCGCCGCGACCTCGAGCACGGCGAGAACGGCTGGGTGTGGCTCGACCGGCGCAAGACGACGCGCTTCAAGATCGACGAGCATGGGCTGGTGGCGGCGGCCGAGCGCGACGGCAAGCCGGCGGTATGGGTGTCCTGCGCCGATGTCGAAGCCCAGCCGGAGGAGACTGCGCAGGTGTTCTGGGCCAATCCCGGCACCTCGCTGAAGACCGTGATGCTGGCCATGCATCGCTCGCAGACCGCACCGGTGGCGCTGTTCGACGACCAGTCGCGCTTCGTCGGCGCTATCGGCGTCAGGGATGTGCTGAGCGCGGTGCTGCGAAGATAGCTTTTTTCCTTGGGGAGAGAACCAAGATCAAACGCCGGCTTAGCCCGATACCGCATGCTAAACCGCCAGCGGCAGGCGCAACTCCGTCAGCAGGCCGCCATCGGGATGGTTGGACAGGCTGACTTCACCGCCGGCGGCGCGGGCGATGTTGCGGGCGATGGTCAAGCCGAGGCCGAGGCCGCCGGTCTGGCGGTTGCGCGATTGTTCCAGGCGCACGAACGAGCCGAACACGGCGTCGAGCTCGGCCTGCGGTATGCCCGGACCGTCGTCGCGGATCGCCAGCGTAATTGTCTTGCCTGATTGACGCAGGCTGAGATGCGCCCTCTTGCCATAGGTCACCGCGTTCTGGACGAGGTTGGTGACGCAGCGCCGGAGCGCGACCGGCCGCGCCACGCAGATCAGGCCGCGCGAGCGCGCGTCCTCATTGTCGAAGGAGACCTCGTCGAAGCCGTCGGCGATCGATTCCACCAGCGACCAGAAATCGATCCTCTCGCTCTTTTCCTCGGTCACCTCGAAAGTGGCGAAGTCGATGACCGAGCTGGCAATGCCTTCGATGTCGGCGAGGTCGTGCGCCAGTGCGGTGCGGACGGTCGAATTCCTAAGCAATTCGAGGCGCAGCCGCATCCTGGTCAGCGGCGTGCGCAGGTCGTGCGCCAGTGCGGCCGCAAGATGCTCGCGGTCCTCGACATAGGCGCGCAGCCTCGCCTGCATGGCATTGACCGCCTTTGCCGCGGTACGCACCTCGCGGCTGCCGCTCTCGGCGATCGGCGGGCTCTTCAGGTCCTCGCCGATCCGCTTCACCGCGGTCTCCATCATCCGGTAGGGCGCCGTCAGCCGGCGCAGCGACCAGATCGAGGAAGCCACCACCAGCCCGGCGATCAAGGCATAGAGCGGCAGGCTGTCGAAGCTCAGTATCGGCCCGGCCGGTGTGTTCGGCTCGGTGAAGTTCAGCCATTGGCCGTCGGCAAAGCGAAGCGAGGCGGTCAGCTTGTCGCTCTGGGCGAAATCGGCCGCCAGTACCAGCAGGTCGCGCTCGACCTGGCCGATATCGGGACCGGCGACCGTCCCACCGGGAGCGTCGGCTTCGTGCGTTGCCGGGTCGCGGCGGACCCGCGCGTCGGTGATGCCGAACTTCGATAGCCGGCCGACCAATATGTCTTCCAATTCGGCCAGTTCGTCGTCGCCGGCTATCGAGGAAGTAACAGCGGGCGTGTTGGAAACGGTGAGCGCATAAGTGGCGTTGAACAGGCCGGAGGCCGTCGCCTTGCGCTGTTCCGGCGTAGCGTCATGCATCAGCTGTACCAGCGAGAAGGCGCGGTCGTTGAGCCGGTAGAGATCGACGACGTCATTGGCGGCGGCACGGTCGCGCGAAACGATGTAGAGGGTCGCGATCTGGCTGATCAACAGGCCGGCGATGACGATGAGCAGCACCCAGACCGGCAGCGTTTGCGGCAGGATGCGTCTCATTCGGAGGTCGTCTCAGGCAGAAACTGATAGCCGCCGCTGCGCACGGTCAGGATCAGCTTCGGCGTTTTCGGGTCGTCCTCCATCTTGCGCCGCAGCCGGCTGACCAGAATGTCGACGCTGCGGTCGAAGCTGTAGCCGCTGTCGCCGCCGGACAGCTCGATGAGCTGCTCGCGGCTCAGTACGCGCTGCGCGCTCTTGACGAAGGTCTGCAGGAGATTGAATTCGGCCATCGTCAGCTCGATCCTGACGTCGCCCGGCGCCATCAGCCGGCGGCGCGAACAGTCCATGGTCCAGCCGGCGAAACGGTAGACCTGGCGCGACGTGGGCCGTCGCGGCTCGGCGGCGCCGTTGCGCCTCAGCACGGCACGGATGCGTGCCAACAGCTCGCGCGGATCGAAGGGTTTCGGCACGTAGTCGTCGGCGCCCATCTCCAGGCCAACGACCCGGTCGGTAGTTTCGGTAACCGCGGTCAGCATGATGATCGGTGTCGAATAATTGGCGCGCAACTCGCGGCAGAGTTCCAGCCCGCTCTTGCCGGGCAGCATGACGTCCAGGACGATCAGGTCGACCTGGGCGCGGCGCAGGATGGTCTCCATCTCGGTGCCGTCGGCGGCGACTGATGTATGCAGCCCTCGCTTCTGGAAAAATTCCTGAAGCAGGTCGCGAATGCCCTTGTCGTCGTCGACGATCAGTATGTGGGGGTCGGATTTCACAGGGAACCTGTCATTTGTGGATCGCCCAAGCGGTGCTTCGGCCGTCAGCCAGACGATAGAATTCAGGCCATAAGTTGGCCAGTGAAGATCGGCAGCCCGATCCGGGCTGCCCAGAAACAATCCAGAAACAAAATTCTACAATCCGGAAAAACTGCCGAAAAAAATCAAGGGCATAAGTGGTGCCGTGGCGGTCAGGTCATCGGCTGCGACACGCGTTACGGGATTACGGATAGACCAATGCAAAGGTTCTCGATCAGTCTGATGGGTGCGTTGCTTTCCATTTCGCTCGTCACGGCCGCGGTTGAACAAGCCGATGCAAAACTGGCCGATGCAAAGGTGGCCAATGCAAAGGCGGCCGATGCAAAGGTGGCGACCACCCGCAGCGAGCGTTGCATCGATCTGAACCGCCAGTTTGACGAAGCCCTCGAAACCCATGCCGCGGCAACGCAGGTCACCGCGGCGAAAGCACTTCAAAGAAAGGGAAACCGGTTCTGCGCCAACAAGAAACAGGCACAGGGAATCCGGATGCTCGCAAATGCTTTGAAGCTGCTTGGTGTCACACCGATCGACCCGGTTCAGTGATGCTCAAACCGACCTGCACAAACAAGGAAATGAAACCATGAAAAAGTCCCTCCTCTCCGCTCTCGGTCTCGCCGTCGCGCTTGCTTTCTCGATGCCGGTCCTCGGCAACGCCGCTGCCACGACCGTTGCTCCCGCCGCCACGACGACAGCGGCTGCCCCGGCGAAGGCGCCGATGAAGAAGGTTGTCTCCAAGACGACCGCCAAGAAGGTCTGCAGGGTTACCAAGACGCACAAGTGCCCGGTTAAGCACACCGTCAAGAAGACCGCCCCCAAGGCTTGAACCACGCTTACCTAGAGCGGTTCATCGTTTCACGGAACGCCGAACCGCTGCATGTCTTTGTTTTTGCGCAATTCCGGACGAAAACCGTTTCACACTTTTCCTGGAATTGCCCTAGACTACAAGGCCGCTCCAGCCGCAATCTGGTTGGAGCGGCCTTCTGGTGTCGCATACGCATCCGATATCCCGCGTCGCATAACCCGGTCGCAATCCCGTCCCGCCGAGGCATCCGCATGAACGAGCGCGTCGAGCCCGTTTTGTTCGCGCCCAGGATTTTCCGTGGATTGGAGCTACATCGCCATCTGGCGGACCCGATTGCTGATTGTGCTCATCGGCTCGGTGTTGGTCGTCGCCTGGCTGGCCACCGCATGGAGGGAACGCCGGCCGCAGGCTGCCGGGCCTCGTCCCGATGCGCCGCCCGCCGCACCAAGGCGGCAAGTCCACGACCGTCGCATCTTCGGCCGCCAGGACCGTTGAACGCCAGGCGATAGCTCCCACATAGATTGCGAATGACCGCGCCGATCGTAATCCCTGCGCGGTTGAAAAATGGACGGCCGCTTTCGCACATGTCAAAATGAAAGCGAGTTGTCGCGCAGCTACCGGTCCCATGCCAGAAATCACGACAAAACCTCGCACCAAGGCCCAGCCGAAGGTCGAACGGCCGAAGCTCTACAAGGTCATCCTGGTCAATGACGATTTCACGCCGCGTGAGTTCGTGGTGACAGTGCTGAAGGGCGAATTCAAGCTGAGCGAAGACCAGGCGCATAGGATAATGATCACCGCGCACCGGCGCGGCGTCTGCGTTGTCGCCGTCTTCACCAGGGATGTCGCCGAGACCAAGGCGGCGCGGGCAACCGATGCCGGCAAGGCCAAGGGCTACCCGCTGATGTTCACGACGGAGCCGGAGGAGTAGGTCTGGTTCTCCCATCTGCCACGGGTGGGAAGCGGTGCAGCTACCGCCCTTCGCGGTACCACATCGAGCCCATCGCCAGAAGCAGCAGGCCGAGCCCCAAAAAGCCACCGAAGAGCGGCACGCGCGAGACGGCCTTGAGCACGCTGTCATCGGTGGTGCGCAGGCCGATCCAGTCATTGCCTGAGGCCGCGCCCGAGGAACGGACCGGAACGATTGAGGGCAGCGTGACCGTGCTGGTGAGATTGCCGAGCGCCGAGGCCGGCGCCAGCCTGCGAACGCTGCCGCCGGTTGCCTCAGCCGGTGGTTTGAGCCGGTTCTCGGTGGAGACGACGTCGGTGAATTCCGGCGCGTTGACCGGCCCGACATGGGCCAATGCCGTCAGGTCCCCATTGCCGACCTGATAGAGACCGATTTCGCTGGTTTCGACGCTGCCGAGGAAGACGCCTGGCTCGGATTTCTCGAGCCTGACGATCAGTGCCTTGCCGGATGGCGTGATGACTTGCGCCGGGCCGGGGTCGTCGCTCATCGTCTGGCGGCGGATCTCCAGCACCATGCCGCGGCCGTCGGCGGTCAGCCGCTCTTCCTCGAGTTCGGGCTCCTTCATCAGCCAGTGGGCGATGCGCCGGTAGAGTTGGACGTGCGGGCCACCGCCCTCGAAGCCGCGCGCCCACAGCCAGCCCTGGTCGGACAGAAGCATGCCGACGCGGCCTTCGCCCTTGCGGTCGAGCAGCAGCAGCGGCCGGTTGTCGGCGCCCTTCATCACCACCTCGCCCTCGGGATTCTCGACGCCGATAGTGCGGAACCAGCGGCTCCAGTGCGGCGGCTCGGTCGCGGAGCCGTCGAGCCCGCGGGTTACCGGATGACGCTGGCCGGTATCGGTGAGGCGCGGATAGAAGGCCTTGTCGATGACCTCGCCGGTCGGCATTGCCGGCAGCGCCGACATCAGCGGCGTGCGGGCGATCGAGCTTTCGCCGGCATATTCGGGGCCTGCCGCGATCAGCAGCGCGCCGCCCTTTTCGACATATTCGGAGATGTAGTCGTAATAGAGGATCGGCAGCACGTCGCGGTGCTGATAGCGGTCGAAGATGATCAGGTCGAAATCCTTGATCTTCTCGACGAACAACTCGCGCGTCGGAAAGGCGATCAGCGACAATTCGTTGATCGGCGTACCGTCCTGCTTTTCCGGCGGGCGCAGGATGGTGAAGTGCACGAGGTCGACCGAAGCGTCGGATTTCAGCAAATTGCGCCAGGTGCGCTCGCCGGCATGCGGTTCGCCGGAAACAAGCAGCACGCGCAGATTTTCGCGGATGCCGTCGATCAGCGCGATGGCGCGGTTGTTGGTGTCGGTGAGTTCGCCCGGCTCGTGGTTGATGGCGAGTTCGACGATGTTGCGCCCGGCGCTGGGAATCGTCACCTGCAGCGGCATCGCCTGGCCGATGTTGGCGTGCTCGACCGATACCTGCTCGCCGTTGACCGATACGCGGACGTCGACCGGGCCGGTTTCGTTGTTGGTGGCGATGACGCGATAGGTCATGTCGAGCGGCTTGCCGACCAGCCCGAATCGCGGCGCATTCTCGAAGCGGATGCGGCGGTCCTTCTCATGCTCGTTGCCGGTAATCAGCGCGTGCAGCGGGGCAGTGAAGTCGGGTGCGCCGGGCGGCGCGTCATGCACCTCGCCATCGGTGATCATGATGGCGCCGCCAATGCGCGACGGCGGCACGTCGCGGAAAGCATTTTCGAGCGAGGAAAACAACCGCGTCTCGGTGCGCTCGTCGGCGGCTTCGGACTTGCCGGTTTCGACGACGCGGACGTCGAACTGCTTGAAGCGGCCGAGACGCTGCTGAAGCCCGGCCAATGCCGCATCGGTCTGCTTGGTACGGTCGCCGATATCCTGGCTCTGGCTGCGATCGACGACGACGGCGACGATGCTTTTCAGCGGCTCGCGTTCTTCGTCGAGGAACACAGGATTGAGCAGCGCCGCAGCCAGGGCAATCAGGGCTGCCAGGCGGAAGACCGCGCCGCGCTGGCGAAACCAAAGGCCGACCAGCGCCAGCAGCAGCAGCGGGACCAGAACTACTGCGAGCAGCGGCCAGGTGGTGAGCGGTTCGAAGGCGAGCGACCAGTTCATGGTCTATTGCCCCAGCCGTTCGAGCAGCACCGGGACGTGCACCTGGTCGGATTTGTAGTTGCCGGTCAGCATGTACATCATGATGTTGACGCCGGCGCGCAGCGCATAGATGCGCTGCATCGGATCCGACGGCACGGTCGGCAATAGCGGGTCGCCATTCTCGTCGACGGCCCAAGCGCCGGCGAAATCATTGGCGGTGATCATGATCGGGGAAACGCCGTCGCCGGTGCGCACCGGGCGGTTCTCGGTGTTGCTGGCTTCAAGCGATGCCTCGACCCACAGCGGGCTGCCGGCAAAACGGCCGGGAAACTCCGGAAGGATGTAGAAGGATTTGGTCAGCACGTGGTCCGACGGCACTGGTTCCAGCGGTGGCACGTTGAGGTTGCCGAGGATGTCGCGCAGCCGCTCCGTCGCCGGGCTGGTCGAATCCGCACCAATGCCATTGGCGAACTGGTCGCGGGTGTCGAACAAGACCGTTCCGCCCTGCTGCATGTAGGCGTCGATGCGGGCGATGGCGGCCTCGCTCGGCATCGGGGCCGAGGGATCGATCGGCCAGTAGATCAGCGGATAGAAGGAAAGTTCGTCCTTCGAGATATCGACGCCGGCCGGTGCTCCGGGTTCGAGCGCGGTTTTTTCTATGAGGAAGCGGGTCAGGCCTTCGAGCCCGGCGCGGCTGATCGAATCGACACCCGGCTCGCCGGTCAGCACGTAGGCGATCCGGGTCTTTGAAATGTCCCCGATCGCCTCCGTATCTCCCGGTTTGGCGTCGTCGGCGCGCGCAACGTCCGCGTGGCCAATCAAGGCGCCGAGCGCAATCAGCAGGACGGCTGCCGTCGCCGCCGCGCCGGCACGGCGCGGCCGGCGCGACAACAGGCCGCCCATCCAGAATACGGCAAGCGTGTCGAGCACCATCAGCACCAGGGCGGCCGTGACAAGCGGACCTTTGAGGTTGCGCTGCTCGTCGAAAGCATACTGGATGGTGGTGACCGGCACCGTGATCTCAGGCCGGGCCAGCGGCGTGAATGCGCTGTCGCCACCGAGCAGATTGTGAGCGAACACTCCCGTCTCCGAGCCGTAGAGGCCGGGCGGGTTTTCCAGCGTCACCGGCAGCGGGCCGGCGTCGGGCACCAGCGGCCTGGCATCCGGCGTCGGCGGCCCCAACGTGCCGTCGGCGGCGATCATGCGATAAGGTGCCAGCGACGTCGCGGCGGCCTCGGCATTGGCGACAGCCGCGCCCTGGTTGCGCGACAATTGCACGATGCGCCGCAGCATCTCGACGAAGCTGCCGGAGATCGGCAGGTTGGACCATGTCGCCTCGGGGGTGACGTGGAACAGCACCAGGGTACCCTTGTCCTTCTTCATCCCGGTCACCAACGGCGTGCCGTCGGCAAGCGTGGCCCAGGTGCGCTCGACGATGTCGGGCGTCGGTTCGGCCAGCACCTGCCTGGTGACGGTGACCTCGGTGGGCGGCGCGAGGTCGGCGAAGGGACCGGTTTTCGGGAATTCGGTGACCGGCTGCGGCGCGGTCCATGACAGCGCGCCGCCAAGCGATCGCTCGCCGGTGCGCAGCCGGACCGGCAGCAGGTCGTCGTCATTGCCGGCAGCGGCCAGCCGCGAACCGGCAAAACGCACCAGCGTGCCGCCCTTGTCGACCCAGTCGACCAGCCTTTGCCGCGCCTGTTCCGGAATGGTGCCGACATCGGCCATGACGATCATTGCCGGCTTCTGGTCGAGCAGTTGCGGGATGGCGTCGGCGAGATCGACGCTCGACGGCTCGACGAGATCGGCAAAGGGCTGCAGGGCGCGGCGAATGTAGTAGAGCGGCGACAGCAGCGGTTGCGCCTGATCGGCCTCGGACTGCGAAAGTAGGCCGACGCGGCGGCGTTTTGAACTCTCGTCGAGAACGCGGACGGCACCGGCCTGGCGCTCGCCATCGAGCGCGATGTAGGCGAAGTCGTTGCGGAGTTCGAACGGCACCGCCATCGTGCCGGTGGCGGTGGTTCCGCCCGGGGCAAAGGTCAGCGTCGCGTCGGCAATGCGGCGGCCCTTGTCGTCGAAGGCGCCGGCCGTCACCTGTGCAGGTGCCGGATCGCCCGGTGCGCGGATGGCGGTCAGGGCGAAGCCGTCGACCTGGTTGTCGGCGCCGGTCAGGCCGGTCAGCGACAGCCGGTCGGAGACGGCCCACACGACACGTGCCGCGTTCTTTGACAACAACGTGTTGAAGGCGGCTTCGTCGCCTTGCGCCGCCAGACCATCGGCGAGCACCGCGACGCTGGCGCCAGGCAGCGACTCCAAGGCTGAAGCGACGCGGCCGTAGACGGCGGGGCGGTCGGTCGGGATCGGCCGCGGCTTTGCCGCGCGCAGCCGGTCGAGCGCGGCAGCGGCATCGAAGGGACCGATCTCGGCATTCGGCTTCTCGGCGGTGAAAGCGATGAGCACCGGCACGCCGTTCGAATTGGCATCGGCGATCAGCCGCTCGGCGGTGGCGACCCGCTTGCCCCAGTCGGCGGCACTTGCCCAGTCATTGTCGATCACCAGCGCCAAGGCGGCGCCCTCGGCCGGCAGCTTTTCGCGCGGGTTGAAGACCGGTTCGGCAAGTGCTGCCACGATAAGCGCGGCCATCAGCAGCCTGAGCAGCGTCAGCCACCAAGGGCTCTGCTGCGGCGTTTCTTCGCGCCTCAGCACGCGGGCGAGAATCCTGAGCGGCGGAAACACCTCGGTTTGCGGCCTGGGCGGGGTCAGCCGCAGAAGCCACCAGATCACCGGCAGCGCCAGCAGGCCCCACAGCACCATCGGCGCCCCGAAGGAGAGCGGCAGCCAACTCATGCGCGGGCTCTCCCGGCAAAGCTGCCCTCGGCGGTCATCGCCATGTGGATGCGCACCAGCGCCTCGGAGGCAAGGCGATCTGTATGATTGACGGTAAAGCTCCAGCCAAGCCGTTTGCACCAGGCGGCCAGCTCCTGGCGGCGGGCGGCATAAAGCAGGCGATATTCCTCGCCCAGCATTTCGGCGCGGCCGGCGGTCAGCTTGTCGCCGGTCTCAGGATCGGTGAATTCGGTGCGCCCGGCATAGGGGAAGCTTTCCTCGGCCGGATCGGAGACCTCGATCAGATGCGCGCGCACGCCGTGGCGGGCGAGCACGTCCAGCCAGGCTATAGTGTCCTCGACCGGGTCGAGGAAATCGCTGACGAGGACGATGTCGCAGAAGCGGCGAATGCCGGACAGGTCGGGCTTTGCCGGCAGGTCGGCGGCATGCATCAGTTGCGCCGCGATGCGCTCGGCGCCATTGCGGGCGGTGAACGGGTCGGTCAGGCCCGGCCAGGCAATGCGCTCGCCGCTGCGCGACAAAAGCTCGGCCATGGCCAGCGCCAGCACAAGGGCGCGCGATTCCTTGGAAACGCTGGCTCCGGTCGATTTGTAGAGCATGGAAGGCGAGGGATCGGCCCACAGCCACACCGTATGGGCGGCCTCCCATTCACGGTCGCGGACATAGGTGTGGTCGTCGCGGGCGGAACGGCGCCAGTCGATGCGCGAGGAATCGCCTTCGACATAGGGCCGGAACTGCCAGAAATTCTCGCCGATGCCGCGCTTGCGGCGGCCATGCCAGCCGGCAATTACCGTGTTGACGATGCGGCGCGCCTCGACCAGCAGGTCCGGCACCAACGAAGCCCGCAACCGGCCTCTGGCGAGCGCATCGCGCGTCGCTGCCGGTGCCTGCGCTTCACCGATGCGCGCCATCAAATCCCTTTCGCGAGCTTCGCCACAACATCGCGAACCGTGGTGCCCTCGGCGCGGGCGGCGAACGTCAGCGCCATGCGGTGCTGCAGCACCGGCTCGGCCAGCGCCCGGACGTCGTCGACCGACGGCGCCAGCCGGCCGTCATAGAGGGCGCGGGCGCGGGCGCACAGCGTCAGCGCCTGACTGGCGCGCGGGCCTGGGCCCCAGGCGACGTGCTTGTCGGTATCGGCATTGCCCTGACCGGGACGCGCCGAACGCACCAGCTTCAGGATCGCCTCGACGACGCTTTCCGGCACCGGCATGCGGCGGATGAGCGTCTGGATGTCCTTCAGTCGCGCCGGCTGCAGCACGTTTTCGGCCTTGGCATCCTCGATACCTGTGGTCTCCAGCAGGATGCGGCGCTCCGCCTCGATCTCGGGGTAGAGGATGTCGACCTGCATCAGGAAACGGTCGAGCTGTGCCTCGGGCAGCGGATAGGTGCCTTCCTGCTCCAGCGGGTTCTGCGTCGCGAGAACATGGAACGGTGACGGCAAGTCATGGCGCACGCCGGCAATGGTGACGTGGTATTCCTGCATCGACTGCAGCAGCGCCGACTGGGTACGCGGCGAGGCGCGGTTGATCTCGTCGGCCATCAGCAATTGCGCGAAGATCGGCCCGGAAATGAAGCGGAACGAACGCTTGCCGAATTCATCCTGCTCCATCACCTCTGAGCCGAGAATGTCGGACGGCATTAGGTCGGGCGTGAACTGGATGCGACGCGAATCGAGGCCGAGCACGATGCCCAGCGTTTCGACCAGCTTGGTCTTGGCTAGGCCGGGCACGCCGACCAGCAGTGCATGGCCGCCGGCCAGCAATGCGACGAGCGTGCGCTCGATGACGCTTTCCTGGCCGAAAATGACCCGCCCGACGCCGTCACGGACCCTCGAAATGTCGGCCAGCGCTTTCTCGGCCTGCGCCACCATGTCCTTTTCGCTGATTGGGCTTTCCTTGATCATAACGCTCATGCAGCATCGATCCTTCTGTTGGAAACACCGCTTGGCACCTTGGTGCCGCAGAGAATGCCGCGATTCGGCCTCGCATGGCGCCTGCAATGAACTTAAATCACAGACTTAGGCTGACAAGCGGAACAACAGTGACTATTTCGTGACCATGACGGAAGCCGCCGACCATCGTGAAGAGAGCCTGACGGCCGCGACCGAGGCACGCGGGCTGGAAGCGCTGGTCTCGCGCGCGACGCGCGCCGGCAAGGGGCCGGCGCCGGTGGAACGCTGGAATCCGGCGTTTTGCGGCGATCTCGACATGGAAATCAAGCAGGACGGCACCTGGTTCTATCTGGGAACGCCGATCGGCCGGATGCCGCTGGTGCAGCTTTTCTCCTCGGTGCTGCGTAAGGACGAGGACGGCAGGACCTACCTGGTGACGCCGGTGGAAAAGGTCGGCATCCGCGTCGCCGACGCGCCCTTTATTGCCGTCGAGATGGACGTGTCGGGCGCAGGCGACGGACAAATCATAACCTTTCGCACCAATGTCGGGGACTTGGTCGAGGCTGGGGCGGGGCACCCGTTGCGCTTCGTCGATGAGGACGAGACAGGTGGCCTGAAGCCCTATGTGCTGGTGCGCGGGCGGCTGGAGGCGCTGGTGGCACGGCCGGTGATGTACGAGCTGGTCGAGCACGGCGAAGAGATCGACATCGGTGGCAAGATGATGTTTGCCGTCCGTTCCAAAGGCGAGGTCTATCCAATCATGCCGGCTGAGAAACTGAAACGGCTGAGCGCATGATGGACCGCCTATGATGGATCAGGTGACGCCGTTGCCGTTTTCCGCTGCCGGGTTCCGCCAGCGCGCCGCGGCGCAGCCGCTGGCGCATGCCGGCGACGATTTTGGCGACCACCGCTTCAATCCGGGCCATCCCAGGCTGAAGCTGGCCAAGGCGCTGCGCGATGCCGCCGTGCTGATCCCGGTGGTCGATCATGGCCATGAAGCCACGGTCCTTTTGACCAGGCGGGCGGAAAAGCTGCGCAACCATTCGGGGCAGGTGGCTTTCCCCGGTGGTACCATCGATCCAACCGATGCGAGCCCAGAAGCGGCGGCGTTGCGCGAGACATCCGAGGAGATCGGTCTCGATAGGGATTACATCGAGATCATCGGCCGTCTGCCGGACTACGTTTCCGGCAGCGGCTATCGCATCGCTCCGGTGCTCGGGATTGTGCGGCCCGGTTTCAGCCTGACGCTGAATTTGGACGAGGTCGATGCCGTCTTCGAGGTGCCGCTGGGCTTTCTGATGGACCCCGCCAACCACACCAGAGACAGTCGCATGTGGAACGACTTCGAATGGTTCTATTACGAGATGCCCTATGGCGACCAGCGCATCTGGGGCGTCACCGCGGGCATCATCCGAACGCTTTATGAGAGGCTCTATTCGTGAGCGATCCGGTGTCGATTGCTGGCAAGGCCGGCTGGCTCGGCGAAAGCCACCTGCAGCGCCTGCTCACCGCGCTCACCGACGGCGGCGAGGAGGCACGCGTCGCCGGTGGTGCCGTGCGCAATGCGCTCATCGGCCAGCCGGTCGCCGACATCGACATCGCAACCACGACGGTGCCCGAGGAAACCATCCGGCGCGCCGAGGCGGCGGGCTTCAAGACGGTGCCGACCGGCATCGAGCATGGCACCGTCACCGCGGTCGCCCACGGCAAGGCCTATGAGGTCACCACGCTGCGTGCCGATATCGAAACCGACGGCCGGCGCGCCAAAGTGTCGTTCGGCCGCGACTGGAAAGCCGACGCTGAGCGGCGCGATTTCACCATCAATGCACTCTATGCCGAAGCCGATGGAACGGTCGTCGATCTGGTCGGCGGTATCGCCGATATCGAAGCGCGGCGGCTGCGCTTCATCGGCGATCCGGAAGCGCGTATCCGCGAGGATTATCTGCGCATCCTGCGTTTCTTCCGTTTCTTCGCCTGGTATGGCGACGGCAGGCCGGATGCCGAAGGGTTGAAGGCTTGTGCCCGACTGAAGCAGGGGCTCGACCAGCTCTCGGTCGAGCGCGTCTGGTGGGAATTGAAGAAATTGCTGTCAGCGCCAGATCCGTCGCGGGCGCTGCTGTGGATGCGCCAGGCCGGCGTTCTGACCGCCGTTTTGCCGGAAAGCGAGAAATGGGGCATCGATGCCATCCACGGGCTGACCAAGACCGAGAAGGATCTGGCCTGGGCGCCGGACCCGCTGCTCAGGCTGGAAGCCATCGTGCCGCCGGATGCCGCGCGCATGAAAACGCTTGCCGAGAGATTGAGGCTTTCCGCGAGCGAGGCAAGCCGGCTGCGGAATTGGGCGATCACGGCTGCCGTCGATCGGAAAACGACCGAAGGAGAGTTGGCGAAAAGGCTTTATTTTGGCGACCGCCAAGGCTTTATCGATCGGTTGCGGCTGTTGCTCGCTTCCGCTCGAGCCCGCGCGGTCGAAGACAATGACGCACTGCTCGAAGCCGGCGGCTTCTCGCGGCTGCTTGCCTTCGCTGCAAAATGGCAAAACCCTGTTTTTCCGGTCAAGGGCGCCGATCTAACGACGCTTGGCGCATCACCGGGGCCGAAGCTTGGTGCAACGTTGAAGAATCTCGAAAAGGAATGGGTCGAGTCCGGTTTTGCGCTTGATCGCGGCGCGCTGCTCAAGCGCGCCGCGGAGGCACTCGAATCCTGACCGTCACGCTGCGTCGCGGACCTTTTCGATGCGCGAGCGGATCGCCTCGATCATCGTCTCGCGGATCACCGTCTCGCCATGCGTCTCGCGCAGATGCTCGACGGCACGGCGCATGACCTCAGCCTCCTCCTCGGCGCGTGTGTGCCACTCGCAGCCGGGTACGAGCGACCCGCAATGGAATTCCTTCATTTGGCTTCTCCTCATCTCCTCCTTGGAGCGCCGCGCCGCGCAATGACACGGAAGCTCCAGACCTTTGATTGCGCGATCCGGAAACCGGGTCCGGTATCCGGCTACACGCTGGCCAGCTAAGCATAACACGATCGAACGGTTTTGGTTGCCTTAGAGCGCCGCGCGTCCAAGCCGACACGCGGCCCTCTAGTGATCTGATTGCGAAAAGGCGGAGCAGCGCTGCTCCGCCCTCTTACGCTACCCAGGACGCAAGACCTCGTCTTGCTTCAGCGGGCAGGCATCACTTCACGATCTTGACGGCCTCGGCAATTTTGTCCTTGCCGCTCATATCCCACGTGACGCGGACCTTTTCGCCGACCTTCAGGCCAGGATCCTTGAAGGTCTGGGGCAACGTAAAGGTGGCTCCGTTATCCAGAACCAGGCTCATCGCCGTTCCATCAAAGCTTTTGATCGTGCCGGTGGTGTGCTTGACCGCGGCGAATGCGGCAGTACCAGAGGCGAGAACGGCAGCGGCGGCTGCGGTCATAATAAGCTTGCGCATGGCATGCTCTCCTGGAAAATGCGGGCACGCGCTTGGGAAGGTGCCCTATTCAATCATGGGCCGTCCGGTCACGTCGGGTCGCGGCTCTCGGGAGTAAAGGACCGCCGGCGTTTCCCGGCCCGACGCGACAAATAGCCCAATCTTTTCAATAGAATATTAGACGAAAAAGATATTTTCTGGCGCGCGTTGCGCCACATTTGCCGTCAAATTCTGGGGATTTAGACCCGATTGCGGCTCACATCATGCTCACCGAGATTTTACGGCCATTTCACCTCAGGCGGCAGGCTGGACAGGATCGACGCGACATTGCCGCCGGTCTTCAGCCCGAAGATGGTGCCGCGATCGTGAAGCAAGTTGAATTCGACATAACGGCCGCGGCGGATGAGCTGCTCGTCACGGTCGCCATCGGTCCAGTTGTCGTTGAAGTTGGACCGCACCAGATGCCCGTAGACGACGAGAAAGGATCGGCCGACGTCCTGGACGAAGTTGAAATCGGCGTCCCAGCCGCCTTTGTCCTCGCCCGAATGCAGCCAGTCGAAGAAGATACCGCCGGTACCACGTGGCTCGTCGCGGTGCGGCAGATAGAAGTACTCGTCGCACCAGGCCTTGAATTTCGCGTAGTCGGCGATCGCCGCGTTCTTCTCGCAGGCAAATTGCATCGCCCTGTGGAAGGCGATCGTATCGGGGTCGTCCTGGCTGCGGCGGCGGTCGAGCACCGGTGTCAGGTCGGCGCCGCCGCCGAACCACAGGCGCGAGGTGACGACCATGCGCGTGTTCATATGCACGGCCGGCACGTTGGGGTTCCACGGATGGGCGATCAGCGAAATGCCGCTCGCCCAGAAGGACGGGTCCTCTTCGGCGCCCGGCATCTGCTTCCTGAATTCGGGCGAGAACTCGCCGTGGACGGTCGAGGTGTGGACGCCGACCTTCTCGAAGACGCGGCCGTGCATCATCGACATGATGCCGCCGCCGCCCTTGCCGGCATCGCGTTGCCACGGCGTCTTTTCGAAGCGACCGGGCGACCAACTGGCCTGCGGCCCCTGCAGGTCCAGCTCGATCTGTTCGAAGCTAGCGCAGATGCGCTCGCGCAATGTCTCGAACCACAGCCGTGCCTTCGTCTTCTTCTGTTCGATGTCGGCTGGCAGCCCCGCCGGTATCTCGGGTCGTTGCAAATCCTGTCTCCGGTTGCGGGCGCGCCCGACAAATGACTCGTCTTTTCCGGCCGCGATCCCTAATCTCTTGGGTGCAAGGGTCAAGTGTGAATGGAGTTATTTCGTGCGCACCCCGGCAAGACCGCCGCTGGATGGCCTGAAGAAGAGGCTCGACCGTTCACGCGCCGAGAACGCGCGCATGCCGCGCGACGGCTTCCTGCGCGAGACCTTCGTGCTGCCGCGCTCCGACGCTCGTCTCAAGGCGAAGGAATGGTTCGAGCGCTTTCCCAAGCAGGCCTATTGGACCGAGATCGAGAGCTGGTTCGAGCGGCCGGGCGACGTCATCGAATTCACAATCAGGCGGCTGCCGGCGGCGGATTAACGCTCGATCAGCAAGCGTCTCGCTCCCGGCCCCCGGATGCTCAGCCTGTCGTCCTTATTCCGCAGCGGACATTTGTCGATCGACATGCAGCCGCAGCCGATGCAGTCGGTCAGCCCGTCGCGCAGCTTCTTGAGCTGACTGATCTTCTGGTCGAGCTCGTCGCGCCAAGCCGTCGAAAGCAGGTTCCAATCCTCGCGCGTCGGCGTTCGGCCTTCGGGCAATGATCGAAGGGCTGTGCCGATCTCGGCCAGCGAAATGCCAACCTCCTGCGCTACCTTGATGATCGCCACCCGCCGCAGCACGTCGCGGCCGTAACGCCGCTGGTTGCCTGATGTGCGGTGGCTGCGGATCAGCCCGCGCGCTTCGTAGAAATGCAGCGCCGACACCGCCACGCCGCTGCGCATCGCCACCTGGCCGACTGTCAATTCCGTTGCCGCAGCCATTCTAATTTCCGCTTGACCTCAAGTTAAGTTGAGCTTGTAGCGAAGAAGCCTCGAAGATGCAAACGGCAGGAGAAGGCGATGTGCGTCTGGATGAGAATGACCGGAGAGGACGCAGTGTTGCGTGAGGACGACGCCTTGGTCGCTGCGGCCGGCGATCGCGTACACATCCTAGCGAAGCTGCCGGATCGCCTCGCCCGCCACCATCGCAACGGAAAGCGCGACGTTGATGCTGCGCGCGCCGGGCTGCATCGGAATGGTCAGGCGCGCATCCGCCGCCTCGTGGACGGCATCCGGCACGCCTGCGGATTCGCGGCCGAACAGGAGAATGTCGTCGCCGGCAAAGACGAAATCCGTGTAGGCGACAGCTGCTTTGGTCGACAGCAGCACCAGCCGCCGCTTGGCAAGCTTGCGCCAGTCCTCGAAGGCGTGCCAGTCGACATGCCGGGTGAGCGCCGCCATTTCGAGGTAGTCCATGCCGGCCCGTTTCAGCGCCCGGTCACTGAGCGGGAAGCCCGCCGGTTCGACAATGTCGACGCCGAGACCGAGGCAAGCGGCGAAGCGCAGGATAGTCCCGGTATTGCCGGCGATATCCGGCTGGTAGAGCGCGATGCGGAGACGGTCGTTCATTTCCGCGCCTTTCTAATAAGTGGCAGATCAGCCACAGAGCTCTCGCGGTTTTGGAAATTCCTGGACTGGCGGGTGGTCATTTTCTGCGAAGTCGGTTATACGGCCAGCATTGTCAACCCGAACCGATGGAGGGGTAATTCATGATGGCCATGCACATCCACCACCCCTCTCGTGGGCTTACCAGCCCGACGGCGGTTTCGGTACGACGATTCTCCTGACCTTCTAGACTTCAATCGCACCGGTTCCCGCCGAAACCTTTTTCGGCCTTTTGAAGGAATCCTGCGATGTTTTTCAAGCTGCGGAAGGGGCGGAACGCCCCACCTGAACACGCTTCGAGCGATGCCACCCTTGCCGCGCCGCGCATGCCCGCGGCCTGGGTTGGTTCACCCTTCTACCTGCATCTTCAACTGGAGGACGGACCGATGTTCGATCCCTGTAGAATACCTGGCTCAAGAAGCCTGCACGAGCGCAAGACTGCGACCTGGGCGCTTTTGATCGGCGAGACCTACTCGTCGGCGGTTCACGCCGAGACCCGCCGGCGTCCGCATCGCGGCATGCTGCCGGACGTCGATTTCTCGCGCGCCGTTCCGGACTATAGCCGGCCGTCGCTGGTGCGCCGGATCATCAGGCTGATCCGGCCTGGTGCAAAAACCGGCGCGAAAATCCGGATCGTCAAAACGTCGTCAGCATCGTCAAACGAGACTGTCGGCGAAAGGCCCGCGACAACCTATATAGCGCGAAGCAGGACCGGCGAGGCGGACGATTCCGTATCGCCGGTCCTTGGCGCCATGCGGTCTGGGCACCTCGTCCGTTCTCGTGCCGCGTGAGCGGAAACAGTACTGTGAGCATCACTATGTTTAGCTGGTTTGAAAAAAGGCTCGATCCGTTCCCTGCCAAGGAGCCGGTCGAGCCGCCGCGGACACTGATCGCCTTCTGCGTGCATTATACGCGCGGCGCATGGCCCTACATCGCTCTCGATGCGGTACTGGTGACGGCCATCGCCCTTGCCGAGGTGTGGATGTTCGGCTTCATGGGCCGGATCGTCGACTGGCTGTCTGCGCAGAATCGCGAGACGTTCCTGCAGACCGAAGGCTTGAAGCTGGCCGGCATGGCCTTCATCGTGGTCTTCGCGCTGCCGGCAACGGTCTGGTTCCATTCGCTGCTCAACCAGCAGACGCTGATGGGTAATTATCCGATGCGTATCCGCTGGCAGGTGCATCGATACCTGCTCAAGCAGTCGATGAGCTTCTATCAGGACGAGTTCGCCGGACGCATCGCGACAAAGCTGATGCAGACGGCGCTCGCCGTGCGCGAGTGCGTCATCAAGCTCATCGATGTGCTCAATTATATCGTCGTCTATTTTCTCGGCATGCTGTTCATTGTCGGCTCGGCAGACTGGCGGCTCGCTGCGCCGCTTGCCGTCTGGCTTACCGGCTATGTCCTGCTGTTGCGCCATTTCATCCCGCGGCTGGGCAAGGTCGGCGAGGAGCAGGCCAATGCGCGCTCAACCATGACCGGCCGTGTCGTCGACAGCTACTCCAACATCCAGACTGTCAAGCTGTTCTCGCATGCGCGGCGCGAGGCATCCTTCGCCAAGGACGGTATGGCCGGCTTTCTCGATACGGTCTACCGGTCGATGCGGCTGGTGACACAACTCTACGGCCTGCTCTACGTCCTGAATTCGCTGCTGTTGTTTTCGGTCACCGCAATCTCGCTGTGGCTGTGGCTCGGTCAAGCCGTGACGATCGGCGCCGTCGCCCTGGTCATCGGCCTCGTGCTGCGGCTCTGGGGCATGTCGCAATGGATCATGTGGGAGATGTCCACGCTGTTCGAGAATATCGGCACGGTGCAGGATGGCATCGCCTCGATCTCGCTGCCGCGCCTCGTCGAAGACCGGCCAGACGCCAAGGATATTGCCGTGACCAAGGGCGAGATCCGTTTTGAGGACATCCGCTTCCACTACGGCAAGCAGAAGGGCGTGATCGAAAGCCTGTCGCTGACGGTCAAGCCGGGCGAGAAGGTTGGCATCGTCGGTCGTTCGGGTGCCGGCAAGTCGACGCTGGTCAATCTTCTGTTGCGCTTCTACGACCTCGAAAGCGGCAAGGTCCTGATCGACAGCCAGGACATTGCGGCGGTGACGCAGGACTCGCTGCGCGCGCAGATCGGCATGGTCACTCAGGACACCTCGCTGCTGCATCGCTCGGTACGCGAGAATATCCTCTATGGCCGGCCGGACGCCAGCAACGAGATGCTGATCGAGGCGGCGCGGCGCGCCGAGGCGCTGGATTTCATCGCCGGCTTGTCGGATTCGAACGGCCGCAGGGGTTTCGACGCGCATGTCGGCGATCGCGGCGTCAAATTGTCCGGCGGCCAGCGGCAACGCATCGCCATAGCCCGTGTCATGCTGAAGGACGCGCCGGTCCTCATTCTCGACGAGGCGACCTCCGCCCTCGATTCCGAGGCCGAGGCGGCCATCCAGGAGAATCTCTACAAACTGATGCAAGGCAAGACCGTCATCGCCATCGCGCACCGGTTGTCGACGATCGCGGCCATGGACCGGCTCGTCGTCATGGACAAGGGCCGAGTCATCGAGGAAGGTTCGCATGAGGAACTCGTTGCCAAAGGCGGGCTCTACGCCCAGCTCTGGCAACGCCAGTCGGGCGGATTCCTGCTCGACGACGGCCCCTCAGCCAACGATGCAGCCGCCAACGATGCAATCGCCAAGGGTGAAGCCGCCGAATGATGACTGCCATCTACCGCTGGTTCGAGAACTGGGTCTATCCATTCCGGGAGCCCGCGGACCTTCGGCCACCTGCCGGCGTCAGGGGTTTCCTCTGGCATTATGTC
Organism: Mesorhizobium sp. M0166; assembly: GCF_040322255.1. Taxonomy (NCBI): domain Bacteria; kingdom Pseudomonadati; phylum Pseudomonadota; class Alphaproteobacteria; order Hyphomicrobiales; family Phyllobacteriaceae; genus Mesorhizobium; species Mesorhizobium sp. M0166. Next base: position 191,722 of record NZ_JAMYTD010000006.1, read on the forward strand.
GGGCAGGCGAAGATCGCCTTCTTCGCCATGCTGGTGATCGGCGGCATCGCGCCGCTGGTCGAAGCCGGACTGTTCTATTTCGTCGGGCGGCTGGTCGACATCCTGGACCAGCTTCCCGGCGAACGCAGCTGGCACGCGCTGTGGACTGCCGCCGGCCCGGAACTTGTCTTCATGATCGCGGTGGTGCTGGTCATCCGCACCATCGTCGTCAGCCTGTCGGCGCTGGTCGACGAGCAGACGATCACGCCAGGTTTCTATAATCTCGTGCGCTGGCAGGCGCATCGCCATGTCTCGCGCCAATCCTACGCCTTCTTCCAGAACGACTTTGCCGGACGTATCGCGACCAAGGTCTGGCAGGCGGGACAGGCGACCGGCGATCTGATGGAAAGCTTCATCGAGGTCGTCTGGTTCATGGTCGTGTATACGGTGACGACGCTGGCGCTGGTCGCCGGGCTCGATCTCCGGCTAGCGATGCTGGTGGTGATCTGGATTACCGCTTTCGGCTTGCTGGCCAGGCGCTATGTGCCGGCGATCCGCAAGCATGCCGAAGCCACAGCCGAAGCCGGCTCGATGATCACCGGCCGCCTTGTCGATTCCTATTCGAACGTGCAGACGTTGAAACTGTTCTCGGCCGATGGCGACGACCGCTACATCAGGAACGGCTTCGACATCTATCTCGACGCGCTGCGCCCGTTCACCCGCCGGCTGACAGGCGTGCGCATGGCGCTGACGATGCTGTCGGGCATCATGATCACGGCGATCGCCTGCTTTGCCGTTTATCTCTGGGTCGAGGGTTCGATCACAGTCGGCGCCGTGGCCTTCACGCTATCTTTGGTGCTGCGGCTGAACATGCTGCTCGGCCGGCTGATGATGCAGCTCAACGGCATCTTGCGAAACCTCGGCGTGCTTGAGAATTCCAAGGCGCTGATCTCGCAGCCGCTCGCCCTGACCGATCCGCCGGACGCGAAAGAGCTTGTCGTCGGCGGCGGGCGCATCGACGTGAGCAATGTCGAGTTCCATTACGGCAAGGGGTCCGGCGTGCTCAACGGCATCGATCTCGTCGTGCGGCCGGGCGAAAAGGTCGGCCTGGTCGGCCCGTCCGGCGCCGGCAAGACGACCTTGGTCAATCTGATTCTGCGCCTCTACGATCTCGAGAGCGGCAAGATCACCATTGACCGGCAGGACGTCTCCAGGGTCACGCAGAATTCGCTGCGCGCCAATATCGGCGTCGTTAGCCAGGATACGGCACTGTTCCACCGCTCGCTGCGCGACAACATCAAGCTCGGCATGCCGGAAGCGACCGACGCCGAGGTGGTCGCGGCAGCGAAGAAGGCCGAGGCGCACGAGTTCATCCTCGGTCTGCGCGACAATCGCGATCGTATTGGCTATGAGGCCTATGTCGGCGAGCGCGGCGTCAAGCTCTCCGGCGGCCAGCGCCAGCGCGTGGCGATCGCCCGCCTCTTCCTCAAGGATGCACCGATCCTGGTGCTCGATGAGGCGACCTCGGCGCTCGATTCCGACATCGAGGCGGCGATCCAGGAAAATCTGGCAAGGCTGATGGAAGGCAAGACGGTCATCGCCATCGCGCATCGGCTGTCGACCATTGCGGCACTCGACCGGCTGGTGGTGCTCGACGACGGCCGCATCGTCGAGCAAGGCACGCATGACGAGCTGGTCGGGCTCGACGGGCTCTATGCCAGGCTGTGGAAGCGGCAGTCCGGCGGCTTCCTGTTCAACGAGGAGAGCGCGCTGGCCGAGACCCGGCCGGCGGAGTAGCTTCTGAAAACCGGAGTAGACCATGGCGGTGAGAATGCCATCGAATTTCGGACGATCCGGCGCGCAGGAGAGCGCGTTGGACCTGCTTGGCCATGAAATCCTCGGCGAAAAGGCGGCCGCGCTCGGCCGCGCCGGCCGACGCGTCGAGGAGACATTGACGAAGCTGCGCGAGAATTCCGACAGCGTCGACCGTGCCCGGCTGCTCAAGGACGCAGCCGAAGCGGTGCACGGCTATTTCATCCAGCGCGAACTCTGCGGCCTGCGCAAGCACGACGCGGTGATCCGGGAATACAACATTCCCAAGGCCGTGCTGGCCAGGCTCGGCGCCAGCGCATGATCCGAACCGGAATTGGTTCGGGAGGCGTTATTCCAGCCACTCGGTGATGAAGCTGCCGTTCTCGTGTATGTCGGTGGTTTCCAGCGGGCCTGGCCCGAGATTGGTGAATTTGTGCGGGGTGTTCGGTGGCACGACCAGGATCTGGCCGGCTGTGGCCTCGATCTGCCGGTCGCCGACGGTGAACAGACCGGTCCCAGTCCGGATGATAAAAATCTCGCAATAGGGATGGCTGTGCAGCCTGGGGCCGCCGCCGATCTCGGGCAGTTAGTTGAAGATCAGGCAGCTGTTCGAGCCGTAAGCTCCGCCTTGCAGCTCGCCCTGCCAGTGATCGGGCCAGCGGTCGGGCGCATCGGCCCATTTGTCGCGGTCTATGACATGCGCCATAGGCCGAGGATAAACCGGGCCAGCGCCAGCTGTCGAGGCGAACGCAGCCATTTGGTTTTGCTGCTGTTTTCCAATCATTCCGCCGTGCGAATTACGTCCCCGCGACAATCTGCCCTTGTGCCTTCACCCGTCTGGACAAAAACAGGCTTCACGCATAAACCCAAGTCCCAAATGCCGGAGGAATTCGCTAGCCTGTTCGCCATGCGCTGTCGGGCCGGCGCGATTGAGCGGGAACAAGGCTCGGCCGCCGGCACGGAAGAGGCGAAAGGATCAGGCACCCGTGAGCGCAACCGACACCCAGGATCCCAACCGTCGTGATTTTCTCTACGTTGCCACCGGCATGGCCGCGGTGGTCGGCGCGGGTGCCGTCGCCTGGCCGTTCATCGACCAGATGCGTCCGGATGCCTCGACACTGGCGCTCGCCTCGGTCGAGGTCGACGTCTCCTCGCTGACGCCGGGAATGTCGCTCGTCGTGAAGTGGCGCGGCAAGCCGGTTGTCGTGCGCAACCGCACCGAAAAAGAGATGAAGGAAGCCGAGGCGGTCAATCTCGCCGAGCTCAAGGATCCAATCGCCCGCAATGCCAACCTGCCGGCCGACGCGCCGGCAACCGACGCCAACCGAACCACGCCGGGCAAGGAAGCCTGGATGGTGATGGTCCAGGTCTGCACCCATCTCGGCTGCATCCCGCTTGGCCAGGAAGGCGATTTCGGCGGCTGGTTCTGCCCATGCCATGGTTCCGTCTACGATACCGCCGGCCGCATCCGCAAAGGGCCGGCGCCGGAGAACATGGCGGTACCGGTGTTCCAATTCGTTTCCGACACCAAGATCCGTATCGGCTGAGGCAGGGGATATTTCCATGAGCGAGGGACACTCGACCTATACGCCCAAGACCGGCATCGGACGCTGGTTCGATTCGCGCATGCCGCTGCCGCGGCTGGTCTATGACAGCTTCATCGCCTATCCGGTGCCGCGCAATCTAAACTATGCCTGGACCTTCGGCGGCATCCTTGCGCTTATGCTGGCGGCGCAGATCCTGACCGGTATCGTGCTGGCCATGCACTACGCAGCCGACAGCACTCTCGCCTTCGATTCGGTCGAGAAGATCATGCGCGACGTCAATTCCGGCTGGATGCTGCGCTACCTGCATTCGAACGGCGCGTCGTTCTTCTTCATTGCCGTCTACATCCATATCTTCCGTGGCCTCTACTACGGCTCCTACAAGGCGCCGCGCGAGCTGCTGTGGATCCTCGGCTGCATCATCTACCTGCTGATGATGGCGACCGGGTTCATGGGCTACGTGCTGCCTTGGGGCCAGATGAGCTTCTGGGGCGCTACCGTCATCACCGGCTTCTTCACCGCCATACCGCTGGTTGGCGACTGGATCCAGCAGCTTCTCCTCGGCGGCTTCGCGGTCGACAATCCGACGCTGAACCGCTTCTTTGCGCTGCATTACCTTTTGCCGTTCATGATCGCCGGCGTCGTCGTGCTGCACATCTGGGCGCTCCACGTCGTCGGCCAGAACAATCCGACCGGCATCGAGGTCAAATCGAAAACCGACACGCTCGCCTTCACGCCTTACGCGACCATCAAGGATGGGTTCGGCATGATCGTGTTCCTGTTCGTCTTCGCCTATTTCGTGTTCTACCTGCCGAACTATCTCGGCCATCCGGACAATTACACCGTGGCCAACCCGCTGAAGACGCCGGCCCACATTGTGCCGGAATGGTACTTCCTGCCGTTCTACGCGATCCTGCGCGCCATCACCTTCAATATCGGGCCAATCAACTCCAAGCTCGGCGGCGTGCTCTGCATGTTCGGCGCGATTGCAATGCTGTTCCTGGTGCCGTGGCTCGACACCTCGAAGGTGCGCTCGGCAGTCTACCGGCCCTGGTACAAGCTGTTCTTCTGGCTGTTCGTGGCCGACGCCATCCTGCTGGGTTGGCTGGGCTCGCAGCCGGCCGAGGGCAGCTATGTGTTCATGGCGCAGATGGCGACGCTGTTCTACTTCGCCTTCTTCCTGGTAGCGCTGCCGGTACTCGGGCTGATCGAAAAGCCGCGGCGGCTGCCGAATTCGATCACCGAGGCGGTGCTCGAGAAGAGCAAGGGCGGCGGCGGACATCCTGCCGGCGCCACGGCCGCGCCGGAAACCAAGGGCTGAGCATGATTCCGAAAAGTGGAAACCGGTACTCGGACAAGGTCATGCTCGAGACGGTGACAGCGCGTCAGAGAATCTCAAGGGGATTTGGCATGAAGAAGATTCTCACCTCGCTGGCGCTGCTTGGCCTTGTGGCCGCGGGCATGGGGGCCGCAGGCACGGGAGCCAGCGCCCAGGAAGAGGCGCACAATGAGGCGGCGCCGACGCATTTCCCGATACACGAACCGAAGGAAATGGACTGGAGCTTCGCCGGGCCATTCGGCACCTACGACAAGGCCCAGCTGCAGCGCGGGCTGAAGGTCTACAAGGAAGTCTGCTCGGCCTGCCATTCGATGAATTTGGTAGCGTTCCGTACGCTGGAAGGCCTTGGCTATTCGGACGCGCAGATCAAGACGCTGGCGGCCGAATATACGATCCATGACGGCCCGAACGATGCCGGCGACATGTTCGACCGTCCCGGCAAGCCGTCCGACCATTTCCCGGCACCATTCCCCAATGTCGAAGCGGCAGCGGCGGCAAATGGCGGCGCAGCGCCGCCCGACATGTCATTGTTGGCCAAGGCGCGCGGCGTCGAGCGTGGCTTCCCGCGCTTCGTGTTCGACATCTTTACCCAGTATGCCCAGGGCGGCCCCGACTACATCCACTCGCTGCTGACCGGCTACGACCAGCAACCGCCGGCGGGCATGGTCATACCGGAAGGCACGCACTACAATCCGTACTTCCTGTCCGGCGTGTCGCTGAAGATGCCGAAGCCGCTCTCCGACGGCCAGGTTACCTATGATGACGGCGCGCCGCAGACGGTCGACCAGTATTCTCGCGACGTGTCGGCCTTCTTGATGTGGGCGGCCGAGCCACACCTCGAGGATCGCAAGAAGACCGGCTTTCGCGTACTGGTCTTCCTGCTGCTGTTCGGTGCGCTGGTCTACCTGACCAAGCGCAAGGTGTGGGCCGGCGTGATGCACTGAACCCTGCGATATACGAGAATGCGAGGGCGTCGAAAGGCGCCCTTTTCATTGCAGGCATGTCGATTCATCGCAGCCGGCGCTGAACAAGGCCCTTTGCCGGACAATTTTCCGTCAGGCGTCACATGGCGGTAGCCGGACTTAGCTGCACCGGGTTACGATTGGCCAATTCCCTTCACGTCTTCAGCCGAATCTGAATGGCCCGGAGAGCCGCTTGATGAAATCCTCGCTCGAAGAGACGCTGCTTGCCGCGATCCGCACCATTCCGGATTATCCCAAGCCGGGCATCCTGTTTCGCGACATCACCACGCTGCTCGGCAATGCGCGGGCCTTCCGCCGCGCCATCGACGAACTGGTGCATCCCTATGCCGGCCTCAAGATCGACAAGATCGCCGGCATCGAGGCGCGCGGCTTCATCCTCGGCGGCGCCATCGCCCACCAGCTCTCGGCCGGCTTCGTGCCGATCCGCAAGAAGGGCAAGCTGCCTTACGAGACGGTGCGCGTCGCCTACAGCCTGGAATACGGGCTGGACGAGATGGAGATGCACAAGGACGGTGTTTCTCCGGGCGAGAGGGTAATCCTCGTCGACGATTTGATCGCCACCGGCGGCACGGCCGAGGCGGCCGTCAAGCTATTGCGGCAGATCGGTGCCGACATCGTCGCCGCCTGCTTCGTCATCGACCTGCCGGACCTTGGCGGCCGAGAGAGGTTAGAGGCGCTCGGCGTACCGGTGAGGACGCTGATCGGGTTTGAGGGGCATTGAGCGTTTCTTCCTTCTCCCTTTCTGTGGGAGAAGGAAGAACTCCGCTCACCCCACCTTCACCAGCACGGCACTTTCGAATTCGATGACCTTGTCGCCCATCGAATCGAAGGCCTCTGAGCGGAGCGTCAGCAGCCGCCAGCCCGGTCGCGAGGCAATGGGGCGATGGGCCAGCGCGGTGCGGGTGAAAGTCACGGTTTCCCCGGCATAGACAGGTTTGGGCCATTTGAGGTTCTTGAAGCCGGGCGAGGGGCCGAATTCCGGCACCGGCCCAGGGCCGGGCCAGCGGGCGACCTCTGCCTCCATGCCAGCCTCGAGGTTCAGTTTCATCCAGGTGGCGGCGGTGTGCCAGCCCGAGGCACAGAGCCCGCCGAATATGCTGTTCCTCGCCGCCTCTTCGTCGATATGGAATATCTGCGGGTCGTATTTGCGGGCGAACGCCTTGATCGCCTCCGGTTCGAATCGATGCGAACCGAGCGTGACGGTGATACCGATGCAGAAGAATTCGTCGAGGCTCACGCACTGCCCTCGCGGGTGAGGAACATGACGGTGTTTTCGAGCTCGAAAACGCCTTCGCCGCGCTGGTTGAACAACTCGCTGCGCATGGTCACCAGGCCAAGCCGGGGTTTCGATCTGGATAAACGCTTGGCAAGGACGGTGGTGCTGCCGCTCAACAGGTCGCCGGCAAGGACTGGCCGTTTCCATTTGACCTGGTCGACGCCTGGCGCGCCCTGCGAGGTCGAGTCGAGCAGGAAGGCATCGCACAGCATGCGCATGAACATGGCGCAGGTGTGCCAGCCCGAAGCCGCCAGCCCGCCGAGGATGCTGGCCTTGCCCGCGGCCTCGTCGAGATGCATCGGCTGGGCATCGAATTCGCCGGCGAATTCGATGATTTCGGCGGCACTTACCAGCTTGGTGCCGAGATCGAGCGAAGCGCCCTCGACAAAATCCTCATAAGCCCAGGTCTTTGCGGTCATGATGGAAATCCGGTTCATGATTGTACGATCGCGGGTCCGGGTCCCGGATGCAGGCAGGGCGGCATTTGGTCAAGCAATTTCTACTGCGCCAGCCCGCTGCGCCCAAGCCGCAGCGGAGCTATTGATGACGCTACAGCCAGCCGCGGCGGCGGAAATACCAGAAGGGCAGGATTGCCGAAAGCACCATCATGCCGATGGCGAAGGGATAGCCAAAGTGCCATTTGAGCTCGGGGATGATGTCGAAATTCATGCCGTAGATCGAAGCGACAAGCGTCGGCGGCAGGAAGATGACAGCGGCGACGGAGAAGATCTTGATGATAGCGTTCTGCTCGATCGAGATCATGCCGAGCGTCGCGTCGAGCAGGAAGCTAATCTTCTGCGACAGGAACGTGGCGTGGTCGGCGAGCGACAGCACGTCGCGCGACAAGGTCTTGATGCGGGCGCGTGTATCCTTGCTCATCTTGGTTTGCGTGGAGGCATGGGCGAGAAACCCGGCAAGGCGCTGCAGCGAGATCAGGCTGTCGCGGATCGAGGAGGCGAGGTCCTCCTTGCGGCCAATGCCTTTCAACAGCTCCTGGAAGTCGCGGTTGCGCTTGGAAACCTTGGTCGAGCGTGCCTCGAAGATGTCGCGCGAGATCACCTCGACGTCGCGGCCGGCGCGCTCCAGAATGTCGGCGAGGCGGTCGACGATCGCCTCCAGCAGTCCGATCAGGATGGTGTCGCCGCTGGTGCAGCCGGTCGCCACCTTCTCGGCGCGCAGCGGAAAGGTCTTGAACGCCTTCGGTTCGTGGTACCGCACGGTGATCAGCCTGCTGCCGGCGAGCACGAAGGTAACCGGCGACATCAACGGATCGTCCACCTCGGTCTGGGCAGGCAGAATGGCGGTCATGAAGTAGGCGCCGTCCTCGACGTAGAGACGGCTCGAGATCTCGATCTCTTCCATCTCTTCGCGGGTCGGAACCGCGATGCCGAGCCAGGTCTCGATTGTCGTCTCTTCTTCCTTTGTCGGGTTGAAGAGATCGATCCAGACGACAGTGTCGCTGTTTTGCAGGAGATCGTCGACCAGGCGCAGGCGATCATTGTCGACGACGAAGGCCTTGATCATCGCCGGGTCTCCCTTGCTGTTGCCAAAGAGCGTTCGTTTGGAGGGGGCGCGTCAGTCGGGTCGCACGGACACGGGCAGGTGAGGCGCGAGGCCGGTGCAGAGGCCCCTTAGACCCCGCACGACGGCCCGTCAAGCAGCGCAAGAGGCACTGCGACATCGAGCGACGGCAATGGTCGCCACTGGGCTCCCTCGCCGGGTCAGGTGTTGAACTTGAACAGCATGATGTCACCGTCCTGGACGACATACTCCTTGCCTTCGTCGCGCGCCTTGCCGGCCTCCTTGGCCGCCATTTCGCCGCCCAGCCTGACGAAGTCGTCATAGGCGATGGTCTGGGCGCGGATGAAGCCGCGCTCGAAATCGGTGTGGATGACGCCTGCCGCCTGCGGCGCCTTGGCACCCTTGTGAACGGTCCAGGCGCGTGTCTCCTTCGGCCCGACGGTAAAATAGGTAATGAGTTGCAGCAGCTCGTAGCCGGCGCGAATCACCTTGTTCAGGCCCGGCTCGTCGAGCCCAAGCGAGGAGAGGAATTCCATCTCCTCTTCGTCCGAAAGCTGGGCGACCTCGGCTTCGATCGCCGCTGAAATCACGACGGTGCGGGCGCCTTGCGCGGCGGCCATCTTCTCGACCGCCCTGGTATGCGCGTTGCCGGTAGCGGCATCGGCTTCCGCGACGTTGCAGACATAGAGCACGGGGTGAGACGTCAACAGGTTCAGCCCCTGCAGGATGCGCAGGTCCTCGGCCGAGATGCCGTTGAGCAGGATACGGGCGGGCTTGCCGGCCTGCAGCAGTTCAAGCGCCGCTTCCATCATCGGAAGTACGGTCGCTGCTTCCTTGTCTTTGCCGGCGGCACGCTTGCGGATCTGCACGATGCGGCGCTCGAGGCTGTCGAGGTCGGCAAGCATCAATTCGGTCTCGACGGTCTCGGCATCGGCGACAGGATCGATGCGGCCCTCGACATGGGTGATGTCGTCATCCTCGAAGCAGCGCAGCACATGGACGATGGCGTCGACCTCACGGATGTTGGCGAGGAATTGGTTGCCAAGCCCTTCGCCTTTCGAGGCGCCACGCACCAGGCCGGCAATGTCGACGAACGAGATGCGGGTTGGGATGATCTCCTTCGACTTGCCGATCGCGGCGATCTTCTGCAGGCGCGGGTCGGGCACCGCCACCTCGCCGGTATTCGGTTCGATGGTGCAGAACGGATAATTGGCGGCCTGCGCCGCCGCCGTCCTGGTCAGCGCATTGAAGAGCGTCGACTTGCCGACATTGGGCAAGCCAACGATGCCGCATTTGAAACCCATTTGTCTGGTCCTATCGGGAAATCGAAATTTGATCAGGGCTATGGGCGAAAGCGCCGATGATCGTCAAGGCGCAATTCAATTCAGACGCTGCGCGATGTCATCGGTGCCTATCGCCAACGAACGAACGCCGGACCTGCTCAGTATTTGCAGGAGATGCCAGAACGCGTCGACCTCGGCGGTTCCGAAATCGATGGTCAGTTGGCCGTCGAGCAATTGCGCACTGTGAATGATGTTTCCGACGGTCTCCGATGTTTCACGGTCGCCATCGATATCGAACCAGCCGCGAAACCATTCGTCGAAGAGATCGCCGTCGAGCTCATTTACGGGGAATTTGAAATAAACCTCGTCCCATTTGAACGGTGAGACGAGGACATCCATTCCACCAATCCCGGCGTGAATATCCGGAGAGAATTTCACATAGGCATCGCTGTTGATGAATTGCGGATTTGGCTGTCCGTCATTGCCGACGAAATCAACCGCGATGAGATTTCGATAGAAGGAATCGACATTCGAAAACTTGATCTCGGTTGCATGCGACCCTTGGCTGTTGCGAGCAAGTTCGCCGGCAGCAGCGACGAAATAATCAACATACTTCTGTCTGATGAGACGGACCAATTCCTGAACGTCATCCATATCCATGGCTCAGTCCTTGCCGCCAAAAAGCTTCTTCAGCATAGCCGCCATCGGGCCGGTTTCGGGCAGCTTGGCCGCCGGCTGCTGCGGCCGCGCCTGGCGGACGTGGCTTTGCGCCTTTGGCGCCTTGGGCGGTGGGCGATCGTCGTCGCCCGTCGGCGTGAGCTTGTCGCGCAGGGCCAGCGTCACGCGGTTCATGAACGAGTTGTCGTCGCCCTTGGCAAGCAATCCGGCACCATCGGCGATTTCGTCGAGCAGCACGTCCAGCCATTCGCGGTCGCCCTTGGCGAAATCGCCGAGCACATGGCCGTGCACCATTTCCTTGACGCCGGGGTGGCCGACGCCGATGCGCACACGGCGAAAATCCTTGCCGACGTGCTGGTCGAGCGAGCGGATACCGTTGTGGCCGCCGGAACCGCCACCGACCTTGACCCGCACCTTGCCGGCGGCAAGGTCGATCTCGTCATAGAAGACAGTCAGCGCCGAAGGGCCGAGCTTGTAGAAGCGCAAGGCTTCGCCGACCGACTGGCCGGACAGGTTCATGAAGGTCTGCGGCTTGATCAGGATCACCTTTTCGCCGGCAAGCGTGCCTTCGGCGATCAGACCCTGGAATTTCTTCGACCAGGGTGAAAAGGAATGGCGGCGGGCGATCGCGTCCGCCGCCATGAAGCCGACATTGTGCCGGTTGTTGGCGTATTTCGCGCCCGGATTGCCGAGGCCTGCAAAGACAAGCATCGTCGCCTCCGGGCGGGAAGGAGTTACTTCTCTTCGGCGGCAGGAGCCGCTTCGGGCGCAGCCGCTTCAGTCGTCTCTTCCGCGGCCTCCGGCTTCATCGCCGAGGAGCCGGCAATGGTCGCGATGGTGAAGTCGCGGTCGGAGATCACCGGCTTGACGCCGGCCGGCAAGGTGACGGCCGAAATGTGGATCGAATCGCCGATATCCGTGCCGGTGAGATCGATGGTGATGAAATCCGGGATCGCATTGGCTGGGCAGTGGAACTCGACCTCGTGGCGCACGATGTTGAGCACGCCGCCGCGCTTGATGCCGGGCGACTTGTCTTCATTGATGAAGTGCACGGGCACATCGACGTTGACTTCGGTATCCTTGCCGATGCGCAGGAAATCGACATGGACAGGGAAATCCTTGACCGGGTCGAGCTGGAAATCCTTGGGCAGAACCTGGATCTTGTTGCCGTCGACATCGATCGTGGCGACCGTGGTCAGAAACCCGCCGCCATGGATCTTGTAGTAGATGTCCTTGTAGGTCAGCGCAATCGCCAGGGGAGGCTGCTTGTCGCCGTAAATCACTGCAGGCACTTTACCGTTGCGGCGAACTGCACGGGCGGACCCCTTACCGACCTGTTCGCGCGCTTCGGCCTTGAGCTCGTAAGTATCGTGGCTCATGGCATTTCCTTTCGCGTTGTTCTGGAGCGTTCGCGGCCGGCAAAGTGCCGGGGCCGTAAACGTCGAAAGCCGCCATAGCTAACGCATGATCTGGTCCGAAAACCGGAATCCACTTTTCGGGATCATGCGGGAAGGCGGCCTTCCGCCGCGTTGCCTCCAAGGGTGTCTACGCGGGTGGCGGCTCTATAGCGGAAGGCGGCGCGAGGTGCAAGTCATGGCAGGCAAGGTCTGCAAGGGTTCCGCCCATGGCATGGCGACACCCATGCCGATGTCATCGACGCCGACCTGCTGGCCTTCTTCAGGGCGCAAGGCCTTTCAGAACGTAACAAGAACACCCGCCAGATGGCGGGTGTTCTTGTGTCAGGTGGTGCCGATGTCAGGCGATGCTCAAGCCGCCATCGATCAGCATTTCCGCACCGACCATGAACGGGCATTCGTCCGAAGCAAGAAAGACCACTGCGTTGGCAATTTCCTCGGCGGTTCCGAAACGACGGGCAGGCACCAGGCCGACCACAGCTTTCGCGCGCACCTTCGCCGCTTCGGGGTCCAGCCCAAGTTTGTCGTTGAGCGGCGTGTCGATCGGACCCGGGCTGATCACATTGGCGCGAATACCGCGTTCTATCAGTTCGCCCGAGAGCGTCCGAGCGAGCGAAATCATGCCGGCCTTGGCCAGCGCATAGACGTGCGTTCCAGCCATTCCCATATGTGCGTTGACCGAGCCGCTGAGGATGATCGACGAGGGGTTCGAAAACAGCGGAACGAGCGCCTTGACCAGGAAGTACGGCCCCTTGAGGTCGACATCGATGCTCCTGTCAAACGCGGCCTCGGTCCAGTCGCCAAGCGGGCGCAGGTCGGCGATACCAGCATTGAGGAAGAGAGCATCGAGCTTGCCGAAGGTTTCCTCGATCCGCCGCGCTATGTCGTTCTGGGCAGCAGCATCTCCGGCGTCGGCGGCAATCACAAGCACATCACTGCCAAGGATGGTGCGCGCCTCCTCGAGACGGCTCGCATTGGTTCCGGTGATGGCGACGCGCGCACCTTCCTCGATGAAACGTCGCGCCGTCACCAGGCCGATGCCGCTGGTGCCGCCGGTAATCAAAGCGACCTTGCCTTTTAGTCTGGGCATAAGCTAATTGCCTTTTCTGGCGCGGAGCGCTGCGCAGCATCAGGGCTGAGCCCGGTATGTTCAACTTGAAGGCGTTGCTGACCAAAATTTTGCCTTCAGGGGTGGACCCTCTCTAACAGGCTTTTCACCCGGCGTGTGGTGAAAGAATCATCGAGGGCGCGACAAATGTCGCGCCCCTCGTATCAATTCCGAAAGATGAACTGATTTTAGCTGGCCACCGCCTCCACCTTCCTCGCTTCCTTCATGTTCGGCAAAAACACCGTCAGCAGGCCGAGTAGCGGCAAATACGAGCAGACCTGGAAGACGAAATCGATGCCTTTCATGTCGGCGACGACGCCAAGCACGGCGGCCGCGATGCCGCCCATGCCGAAGGCGAAGCCGAAGAAGATGCCGGCGATCATGCCGACCCGGCCGGGCACCAGTTCCTGCGCGAAGACGACGATGTTCGAGAAGGCCGAGGACAGGATCAGGCCGATCAGCACGGTGAGAACCATTGTCCACTCGAAATTGGCGTAGGGCAAGGCCAGGGTGAAGGGCAGCACGCCGACGATCGAGAACCAGATCATCGCCTTCTGCCCGTAGCGGTCGCCGAACGGGCCGCCGAGCAGGATGCCAAGGGCCGAGGCGCCGAGGAACAGAAACAGCATGACCTGCGACATCTGCACTGAGACGCCGAATTTATGGATGGCATAGAAGGTGTAGTAGCTGGACAGGCTGGCGATGTAGGCGTTCTTCGTCAGCACCAGCAAGGTAAGCACCAGCAGCGCGCCCATCACCTTGCGGCGGGGGAAGGGCGAGACGAAGCCTGCCGCCTTGCGGGTGCTCTGCGCGGCACGCAGGCGGCTGTACCAACCACCGACCTGCCACAGCACGATGATGCCGATCAACGAGCCGCCGGCAAACCACGCGATGCTGGTCTGGCCGAAGGGCACGACGATGAAGGCTGCCAGCAGCGGCCCCATCGCCTGGCCGAAATTGCCGCCGACCTGGAACAGCGACTGTGCCAGCCCGAACCGGCCGCCGGAGGCGAAGCGGGCGATGCGCGAGGATTCCGGATGGAAGATCGCTGAGCCGATGCCGATCAGCGAGGCGCCGATGAGGAGCAGGAAATAGTGTCCGGCATAGGCCAGCACGACCAGGCCGATCAACGAGGAGGCCATGCCGTAGGGCAGCGAGTAAGGCATCGGCCGCTTGTCGGTGATCATGCCGATCACCGGCTGCAGCAAGGATGCCGTCACCTGGAAGGTGAAAGTCAAAAGGCCGATCTGCCAGAAATCGAGACCGTAATTGTCCTTCAGCAGCGGATAGATCGCCGACAGCAGCGACTGCATGATGTCGTTGATGCAATGGCAGAAGCTCACCGCCAGGATGACGGTGAAGGCCGTCGCCTGAGCTGAAATGTGGCTGGCCGCTGCCGGCTTGGCGTCGGCGGTTGCTGTGGTATCGGTCAAGGCAGGCTCCGTGGTCTTTTTGGCGGGCGCTCCCGCAGGCGGTCTTATGGGCCGGCTGCCTTATACGTTGCTTGTCACGCGACTTCTTTCGTGGTTTGGTCCAATAGTTTCGCAAGTGGGCCATAGCTGATGCCGCATGGCAGGGAAATGTTCAGAGCGGGCGATACCGATCTCGGCCTGTTGCACGAGCGTCGCTGGCAATGGCTGGAGCAGGCCGTCGGGCCGGCCGTGGCGCTGCCGACCGAATATCCGGACGGCTATCACGTGCCACGGCACCATCATAGCCGCAGCCAGTTGCTGCACGCGCTGGTCGGTGTCGTGCTGGTGACGACGCGGCATGGGCGCTGGATGGTGCCCCCCGACCACGCGATGTGGATCCCCGCCGGCACCGAACATTCCGTCGAGATGCTGGGCGACGTCAGCATGCGGTCCGTCTATGTGATGCCGGAGGCCATTCCGGGCCTGCCGGACGGGTTGCGCGTCGTCGGCATCACCGACCTGATGCACAGCCTGATCGTGGAATCGGAAAAGCTGCCGCAAGGCGCCGAGCTGGAGGGGCGGGGTGGGCTGATCATGAAGCTCCTGCTGCACGAAATCCCGAACCTGCCGGAACGGCCGCTCGGACTGCCGTTCCCGTCCGATGCAAGGCTGGCGGCGCTGTGCCGGCGCTTCGTCTCAGCACCGTCACCGCATGCGACGATCGACGAGTGGGCCGCTATCGTCGGCATGAGCCGCCGCTCTTTCACCCGCGCGTTCCACCGCCAGACCGGATTGTCGCTATCGACCTGGCGCCAACAGGCCTGCCTGTTCGCGGCGCTGCCGCGGCTGGCCGACGGCGAGCCGATCACGAGGGTGGCGCTCGATCTCGGCTATGACAGCGTGCCGGCGTTCATCACCATGTTCAAGCGCATGCTGGGAGCCTCGCCACGCGGTTATATGCGGGGCGCGCGTGATGCTGGCGAAGGTGTGCGACGAATAAGCGGTCCGGCTCGGCCTGAGTCGCAGCCCTAAAGGGCGTCGCGTTCGGCCGGCCTCATGCGCCGCGCTTTGGGTTCTTGTTTTTATGCATTTCGTTATCGCAAAACCGCTGCACAGTTTTGCGCGACACGCATTAATCGAACAGGCTCGACACCGATTCCTCGGTCGCCGTGCGCGAGATCGCCTCGCCCATCAGTTCGGCGATGGAGATGACGCGGATATTGGTGGCGTCGAGCACTGCCTGGGTCGGCTGGATGGAATCGGTAATGACCAGTTCCTGCAGTTTCGAGGCGCCGATGCGGGCGATGGCACCGCCGGACAAAACGCCATGGGTAGTATAGGCGGTGACACTGGTGGCGCCGTCGGCAAGCAGCGCATCGGCCGCATTGCACAGCGTGCCGCCCGAATCGATGATGTCGTCGATCAACAGGCAATCCTTGCCGCGCACGTCACCGATGACGTTCATGACTTCCGATTCGCCGGGGCGCTCGCGGCGCTTGTCGACGATGGCAAGCTGGGCGTCGATGCGCTTGGCGAGCGCGCGGGCGCGGACCACGCCGCCGACATCCGGCGACACCACCATGACATTGGCAAGCTGCTTGTATTTTGCCTTTACGTCGCGGGCCATGACCGGCACGGAAAACAGATTGTCGGTCGGGATGTCGAAGAAGCCTTGAATCTGGCCGGCATGGAGATCCAGGGTCAGCACCCGGTCGACGCCCGCCCTGGTGATCATGTTGGCGACCAGCTTGGCCGAGATCGGTGTGCGGCCGGAGGCGCGGCGGTCCTGCCTGGCATAGCCGAAATAAGGAATAACCGCAGTGATGCGCTTGGCCGAGGAGCGCATGAAGGCGTCGATCATGATGAGTAGTTCCATCAGATGATCGTTGGTCGGGAACGAGGTGGATTGCAGGATGAAGACGTCCTCGCCGCGCACGTTCTCCTGGATCTCGACGAAGATTTCCTGGTCGGCGAAGCGCCTGACGCTGGCCTTGCCCAGCGGAATGTTGAGGTAGCGGGCGACTGATTCGGCCAGCACCCTGTTGGAATTGCCCGCGAAGAGCTTCATGCACCGTTCCTGGCGAAGGATTGAGAGACTCCGATAGCACTCCAGCCTCTTAGTCGGGCTTTTAGCGGCCCGCGCCGGTATTGCAAGCGTCGTGAATGGGAATCCGCCGGCTAATCTCAATAAACGCTTACGGCTTGAGCATGCGGCGATAGAGCCGGTTCCATGCCCGGCGGAATCGGGTTGGCGCTATCTTTCTGTTTGAGCATGATCTTTCCGAAAACCGGATTCCACTTTTGGAATCATACTCCAGGTCAGCCGGCGCCGCCGCCAAGCCAGGTGGCGAACTGGTCGATTGTCTGGTCGGCAATTGCCTGCATGGTCGCCGGCGCGACCGCCGCCCAGCCTTCACCACCGCCGACGGAGGGCGCCTTCTGCTGGCCATTGATGCGATGCAGCCGGTTGCCGGCCGGGTCATAGATGTCCCAGACGTAGATGACGGTGGTGTCCTTGCCTTCCGTCATGGTCGAGAAATAGCCCTTGAGCACATGCGTTGGGGTTTGGTCGGTGCTGCCGGCCAAAGTGATGCCGCGCTGCCTGGCGCGTGTCTGAAGCTCGGCGGTCAGCGGTGTCGCGGCTTCTACCGAGGCGCCGACGATCGGCGCCACCTGCAGCCGGGTCCGCGCAATGGCAGCCGCGCTTTTGGCGGGCGGCACGGCTGCTGCAGTGGAAGGCTGCGCTGTACCTGCAGTTTGCGCGGTGCCGGCAGGCTGAGCCGGGGTTGAGGGGGGCGTTGCGGCACCTCCGGCTCCGGAGAGCGATTGCGTCGATTGCGGGGCAATGGCCGAGGGTTCGAGAACGTCCTTCGCATTGGTGCAGGCCGCCAGTGCCAGCGCCACGAGCAATGACACGGTCGTCACATGCGATCGTCTCATTAGCCTGAAAACTCCTTGGCGACGAACGCCCCTCACACTCTTTCCATTATGGATTCACTGCACGATCAAGTCGAGATCATGGCGGGACAGCGGCTTCGGCTGGGATTCGGTCGTCAGATAGGTGCGGCCAAGCGTCATCGCGGTTTCGGTTTCGGAGTCCATGATGATCATATGGGCGAACAGCGTCATGTTCGGCGCGATCGGTTCGGGATTGCCCTGATAGAACATCGGCATATCCATCCAAGACGGGGTGAAGCGGGCGCCGAGCGAATAGCCGCAGGCATTGAGCCGGTGCTTGGTCAAATTGTGGGCCTCGAGCGTGCGGGCATGGGCGTCGAACACGTCGCCGAACGTGTTACCGGGCGTCATCGCCTTCTCGACTGCAAGTAGCGCGGCGCGGGCGGCATCGAACAATTCCTGGTGGCGTTTCGATGCCTTGCCGGTCAGCACCGTGCGCATCATTGCCGCATGGTAGTGGTGGAAGACACCGGCCCATTCGAGCGTCAGCTGGTCCTTCTTGGTGAGCTTGCGGCGACCGGCCTTGTAGCGGCAAAGCAGGGCGTCGACGCCGGAGCCGATGATGAACTCGTTGGCCGGATAATCGCCGCCGCCGGCAAAGATCGCACCTTGCATGGCGGCCAGGATCAGCGCCTCATCGCCGCCCTGCTTGATCAGCGGCAGTGCTGCGTCCAGCGCGTCGTCGGCCAGATTTGCGGCTTTTTCCGCCTTGGCGATTTCTGCCGGGCTCTTGAACAGCCGTAGCCGGCTGACAATGCCGGAGGCATCCGCGATCTGCCCGAAGGTCTGCAACTGCTCGTCGAGGCGCCGGCCATTATAGGCCGTCAGGCCGTGGGTGTCGTACTCGACGCCGATCCGGGCGCCGAGCAGGTCGAGTTCGTTGAGCAGATTGCGCAGGTCTACCGCCGGATTGGCGCCGTTGCGGTCCGTCCACAAAACGATGTTGTCGATGATCGAGGTGTGGCGCGCCTGGCGCAAGTCGGCCGAACGCGTCAGCAGCACCATCGAGCCGTCGGCCTTGACCACCAGGCACTGGAAAAAGCAGAAGCCGAAGGTGTCGTAGCCGGTCAGCCAATACATGCTTTCCTGGGCAAACAGCAGGACGGCGTCGAGCTTCTTTTCGGCGATCTCGATCATCAGTCGATCGCGCCGCGCGTCGAATTCCGAGCGTTCGAAATGCAGCGCCATCAGTCAGCCTCCAAAACGATTGCCGAAACCTGCCGCCCGTAGTCGGGCTCGTTGCGATGCGTGCTGCGCCGATAAGAGTAGAAAAGCTCTTCCTCGGCATAGGTGCAGCGGCCAAGTCCCTCGGCGTTGACGCCAGCCTTGGTCAGCCGGTCGACAGTGTAGCGGTTGAGATCGAACATCGCGTGTCCGGCATTTGCGGAGGGCGCGAAATAGCGGGCATTGCCGGCATCGGCGTCGACGAAGCGGGCGACGAATTCCGGTCCGACTTCGTAATTTCGTGGGCCGATGGAAGGACCGAGCACTGCGACGATGCGGTCGCGCCGGGCGCCAAGGCTTTCCATTGCCGCGACGGTGTTTTCCAGCACGCCGGTGAAAGCGCCTTTCCAGCCGGCATGGGCGGCGCCGATAATGCGCGCCTCGGAGTCGGCGAAGAGGACCGGTCCGCAGTCGGCGGTCGAGGCACCGACGGCAATGCCCGGCCGGTCGGTGACAATGGCGTCGGCCTTGGGCCGCTCGCCGGCGAAAACGTCCCTGGCAATGACGACGTCCGGCGAATGAACCTGGTGAGCGGTCAGCAGATGGTTTGCAGGCACGCCCATCCATTCGGCGACCCGGCGGCGATTCTCGCGCACCAGCGTCTGGTCATCGCTCGAGCCGGTGCCGATGTTGAGCCCCCGGTAGATGCCGCTGGAAATGCCGCCGACGCGTGTGAAGTAGCCGTGGCGGATGCCTTGCGCCGTTTCCAGCAAGGGCGACCGAACGGGATCCGGTTTGGTCTGATTCAGCATGGCGGCTTTGTTGTCCGTATGGGCGATTTCGTCAAGCGAGTTCAGACGGGGCGAGTTGAAGGCTGGTCAGTTAAGGCTGGCGCAGTTGATGTCGGGCGCTAGTCGAAGATGGGAGAGTGGGAGAGGCGGCAGCGAAAAGTCAATCCGTGCTTGGAAACGGCGGAACGGCAATGCCGGCGGGGAGGACGGCAAGCACCTTGAAGAGTTCGCCCATGGCCAGCGGGCCGGCGAGGCGCTCGACGTCGGCCGCTATCTTTTCGCGAGCTGCCTCATCCGCATTGGCGCCGAGCCGGCCAGCCCGTTCGAGAAGCCCCATCTTGAGCAGGAATTCACCTTGCGTTGAGAGGTGGGCATCGAGGCCGTGTGCCCGAACGGTTGCCGCAAGGGCAGCGAAATCGACATGGGCGGTGAGATCGGCCTGCCCCGGATTGGCCAGCACGTCTTCATGACCGTGCTTGCGCAATGCCTGCAAGGTGTCGCCGATCCCGGGCTGGAGGTGACCGTAGTCGAGAAACAGGCCGGCGCCGCCAAATCCGGCAAGTCGCCCGGCGATGGCCGCCATCAGGGCAGCGCGGGCTGGCGCCACCTCGACGATGGCACCTTGCGGCGCATTCTCGGCACCCTCCGGCAGCAGCATCGGGTCGAGCGAGCCGGCGCCGACGAAAAAGCGCAGCCGGTTCGTATCGTCGAGACCGATCATCCGTTCGCGCCAGCCGGCTCCAGCGCGGACGAACTGGCGGATAGGCACCGCGTCAAACAGCTCGTTGCCAACAATCAGAAGCGGCCCCTGCGGTAGTGTGTCAACGGCCTCATGCCAGGCGATGGTGGCCGACGTCCCGGCAAGCGTCCGTTTCTGGACCTCGGTCAACCGCGGACTGGTCTCGATCAAAGCGAACGATGCACTGGCGGCAAGCGTCGGATCAAGCCGCGAAAGCGTGCGCAGCATATCTCTCATCAGCGTGCCGCGGCCGGGGCCTATTTCGGCGATGGCGACCGGCGTCGGCCGGTCGATCGCCAGCCACGCCTGGTAGAGCCAGATGGCGACCAGTTCGCCAAACATCTGGCTGATCTCCGGCGCGGTGACGAAGTCGCCGGCGGCGCCGAACGGCTCGCGTGTCGTATAATAGCCGTCCTGCGGATCGAACAGGCAGAGCGCCATGTATTTGCTGATGGGGATCGGTCCCACCGCACCGATCAGCTCGGCGATGCGGGTCTTCAGCCGCGTCATGCCGGCTGCGGGTTTGCCACCGGCTTGGCTGTAGCCATCGCCCAGATGCCGGCCAGCACCATCGGCAGTGACAGCACCATCCCCATGGTCAGCCAGCTCGTGCCAAGGAGATAGCCAAGCTGCTGGTCGGGCTCGCGAAAGAATTCGATGAAGATGCGCGAGGCGCCATAGCCGGCGATGAAGGCGCCGCCGACGAAGCGCGGCGTCTTCAGCTTGAGCCGCGAATGGGTGAGGAAGCGCAGGACAAGGAACAACACCAGCCCTTCGAGGAGCGCCTCGTAGATCTGGCTCGGATGGCGTGGAAATGGGCCTCCATTGGGGAATTCGAATGCCCATGGAACGTCGGTCGGCCGGCCCCATAGTTCGGAATTGATGAAGTTTGCCAGGCGAACGAGGCCAAGCCCCACCGGCACGCCGGCGGCAACCACGTCGAACAGTGACCATGTGCGGATGCCGCGAGACCGGGAAAACAGCGTCATTGCGAGAATGACGCCGAGCAGGCCGCCATGAAACGACATACCGCCCTGCCAGACGGCGACGATATCGAGCGGATTGGCAATGTAGCGCGGCAGGTCGTAGAACAGCACGTAGCCGGTGCGTCCGCCGAGCACCACACCGATGGCTGCCCAGACGATGAAGTCGTCGAGGTCGACGGGCTTCATCGGCAGGGTGCCGTCAGGCCAGAGTCTCGGGTTGGTGACGAGGCGCTTGGCATACCACCAGGCGAACAGAATGCCGACGATGTAGCCGACGCCGTACCAATGCACCGCCAGTGGTCCGATCCTGACGATGACCGGGTCGATGTTGGGAAAGGGCAGGGCGGCCAGCGGCAGCAAATATTCGCTCAACAGGGTCTCCGGGTTCCAATCAGGTTCGGGCGCGGACCATGCGGCAGGGTTTTGGCAGGGTCAAGGCAAGCATATGCTTGCATTCCGAATCGTGCGCCACTACGTCAATTCAACCAAGCGAGGATTTGCCATGGCGACCGGACCGAACCGCATTCTCGATGAATTCGCCAAGCTGATGACCGACGCAGCCGGTGCCGCGCAAGGCGTGCGGCGCGAGGTCGAGACCGCCTTCAGGGGCCAGGCCGAGCGCATACTCAACTCCATGGACGTGGTGCAGCGCGAGGAATTCGAGGCCGCTCGCGACATGGCGGCGAAGGCCAGGGAAGAAAACACCCGCCTCGCCGCTCGCATCGAGGCGCTCGAGGCCAGGCTTGCCGAATTGACCGGTCAAGTAGCGCCTGCGGCTGCGGCGAAGCCGCGTGCAAAAAAATAATAAGAAATAAATCATTAAACTTTTCCACAAAGCTGGATCGCAAAAAGCGCTTTGTCGTGAATCGCTTACCGGTACTGCGTGAATCTTTGTGACAGCGCCTTTCCACATGCGAATGACGCAGTGCGAAAAATTTGGCTGGTCACGCGACTCCCGATCAATAGACTGAATTTGTTGCATGATTCGGAGCAGGGTCATGCGCCGGGCGGTGGGGTCCGGTCCGGGGTCTTTGCGTTGACGAAGTCCTGGCCGTCCGAGTTCTAGGCAGAATTGTTCGAGTGTGCCTCTTCCGCGGAGCGTGTGGTGGCGCTCCCAGAACGACAGGAAGCATTTCATGGAACTTCTCGAACTCGAATTCTCCCGCGAAATCCATCCGGTGGATGTTATCGAGCAGGTGGCGCACAACAACGACTGGTCCTTCGAACGGGCCGGCGACGACGAGATCTCGATTTCGGTTGCCGGAAGCTGGACCGACTACCACGTTTCATTCTCCTGGATGGAGGACTACGAGGCGCTGCACCTGGCCTGCGCCTTCGACATCAAGGTGCCTGAGGCGCGCGCGCTCGAGGTGATGCGGCTGCTTTCGCTGATCAACGAGCAGATGCTGTTTGGCCATTTCGACTTCTGGGAGCAGGAAGGCGCCATCATGTTCCGCCAGTCGCTGCTGCTGGCCGGTGGGGTCGAGCCGTCGAGCCAGCAGGTCGAGGTGCTGCTGTCGTCGGCGCTGGAAGCCTGCGAATGCTATTTCCAGGCGTTCCAGTTCGTCGTCTGGTCAGGGACTTCGGCCAAGGATGCGCTGGCCGGCGTGTTGTTCGAAACCTACGGAAACGCCTGACCGTCGATGAGTTCGAGCAAGGCCCGAAAACCCGAGATCAGCTTTGCCGATTTCGACCGCATCGACATCCGCGCCGGCACGATCGTCGAGGCCGAGCCTTTTCCCGAGGCGCGCAAGCCGGCGATCAAGTTGAAAATCGACTTTGGTCCCGTGATCGGGGTGAAGAAATCCTCGGCCCAGATCACAAAATACTATACGCCCGAAACCCTGATCGGCCGGCAGGTGTTCGCTGTGGTCAATTTCCCGCCGCGCCAGATCGGGCTATTCATGTCGGAAGTGCTGACGCTCGGCTTTCCCGATGAAGAGGGCGCCGTCGTCCTTGGCGCGATCGAGCGCAGGGTGTCGGACGGCGGCAGATTGTTTTAACCGCGCTGTTGCTCAGGCGGCCAGTTTACGCTTGGTACCCAGCGCTTCTTCGACCGTTTCCATGAACATTTCCGCGCATGCCTTCCAGCTGTAGCGCATCGCGCGTTGCCGCGCCTCGGCGCGGTCGACGTGAAGGGCAGCGAGCGCCGCTTGCCGCAGGTCGTCCGACACCGCGCCGCCGATGCCGTCACCCACAATATCGATCGGTCCGGTGACTGGATAGGCTGCGACCGGCGTGCCGCTGGCCAGCGCCTCTATGATGACGTTGCCGAATGTGTCGGTGCGGCTGGGGAAGACGAAGGCATCGGCCGAAGCGTAGATCTCGGCCAGTTCGTCGTTCGGGCGATGGCCGAGGAAATGGGCATCGGGATATCTGGCCTTCAGCTTCGCCAATTCCGGCCCTTCGCCTACGATCACCTTGCTGCCGGGCAGGTCGAGGTCGAGGAAGGCCGGCAGGTTTTTTTCGACCGCGACGCGGCCGACGCAGAGGAAGATCGGTCCGGGAAATCCCAGGTCCTTTCTTTTGTCCGGCCGAAAATGATCGGTGTCGACGCCGCGCGTCCACGGCCGGAGCTTGGTGAAGCCGCGCGCCGCAAGATCGTCGGCAAGCGACTGAGTGGCAACCAGCGTGCCCTGTCCTGAATTGTGGAAATCGCGCAGCCAGCGATAGGCCCATGCTTCAGGCACCGGCAGGCGCGCGCTCAGATATTCCGGAAAACGTGTGTGATAGCTGGTCGTGAACGGGCGGCCGGCGTTGCGGCAGTAGCGCCGGGCCATAATACCGAGCGGTCCTTCGGTGACGATATGGATGTGGTCCACCTTGCGTGCCTCGATCAGCTGCGCCACGCGGTGCGGCGTCGTCAGCGCCAGCCTGATATCGGGATAGGTCGGCAGAGGCAGGGTGCGAAAGATGTTCGGCGTCAGGAAGTCCGTCTCGACATCGAAGGATTTCAGGGTCTCCGAGAGACGCTCCAGCGTGTGGACGACGCCGTTGACTTGCGGGCGCCAGGCGTCGGTGACCATCAGGATGCGCATGGCGGTCCCTTGGCGGAGAGCTTGATTGCCTTGCCGCGATACCTGAACGGCGACCACGCCGCAGCTCTGGCCTCGCACCGGCGCACCCGGGCAGGCGCGGGGTCGAAATGAGGCCGCAGGGCCGAATCAATCAAGATCGCGCGCTTCATTGGCGCTCTTCACCATGGTTTCATGACGGGCCGATGAAGGCCGGGTCTCGTTGCCGTCAAGCCGGAACCTTGATCACCGCCCGCAGGCCGCCGAGCGGGCTGCGTTCGAGGACGATGTCGCCGCCGTGGCTGCGGGCAATATCACGTGCGATGGAGAGGCCAAGGCCGGTGCCGCTGGCATCGAGGTTGCGGGCCTCGTCCAAACGCACGAAAGGCTTGAATACATCCTCCCGCTTTTCGGGTGGAATGCCCGGACCGTCATCGTCGATGGTGACGAGCAGCGAACCGCGTCCGTGATTGGCATTGATCTCCACCGTCTTGGCATAGCGGAATGCATTGCCGACGACGTTGGACAGCAGCCGGGCAAAGGCATTGGGGCGCACATGCACATGCGGATCGCCGACAAGCACGGTCGACATCTTGCGCTTGCGCAGCGCGGCTTCCTCGCGAAGCTTGTCGAAGAAGGCTTCGAGATCGAACTGACCGGCGTCTTCCGACGCTTCTCCGCGTGCAAAGGCAAGGTAGCCTTCCAGCATCGACTGCATGTCATCGATGTCCTGGTCGAGTGCCTGGGTATCGGCCGCCTTGGTCCCGGCAAGCGCCAATTGCAGCTTGAAGCGGGTGAGGATGGTCCTCAGATCGTGGCTGACGCCGCTCAGCATGGCGGTACGCTGCTCGAGCTGGCGTTCGATGCGTTCGCGCATCTGGATGAAGGCAAAGCCGGCGCGGCGGACTTCTTCGGCTCCGCGCGGGCGAAAATCGCGCGGCATCGGCCGGCCCTTGCCGAAGCTCTCGGCCGCCTCGGCCAGCGTCAGAATCGGCCGGATCTGGTTGCGCAGGAAGGGAATGGCGATCATCAGCAGCACCAGCGAGGTGCCGACCATCCAGATCAGGAAAATATGGGTGTTCGATGCATAGGCTTGGCTGCGGCGCACGAAGACGCGCAGCACCTTGTTCTCAAGCTGGACGCGGACCTCGACGATATTGGAATTGCCGACCGTATCGATCCAGAACGGACGGTTGATCTGGCGGGTGATCTCGGACGAAAGGATCTCGTCGAGGATCGAGAAGAACGGCTTTGGCCCGGGAGGCGGCAGCGGGTCCGGCGGCAGGAGGTCGACCTTCAGCTGCATGCGATCCTGGGCGATGCGGATGACGTTGGCGTAGTCGGCGTCGTGCGGATAGGTCTCTATCAGGTCGATGATGGCGGCGATGTCGCGCACCGTGGCCTGCGACAGGCGCTGCGTCACGGTCTGCCAGTGGCGCTCCATGAAGACAAAGGCGACGACCGACTGCAGCATGATCATCGGCGCGATGACGATGATCAGCGAGCGGGCATAGAGCCGCTTCGGCATGTAAAGCGATACCAGGCGCCAGAAACGATTCCAGGCGCGCGGCACGGCCTTGAGCGCCCGCGTCGCGCGAGCGCTCAAGCCGCCATCTCCCGGCCGTTCGAGTTGCGTGGTCGCCATTCGTCTTTTCGCTCACCGGCGGCTCGGCAAAGGACCGCTGTCGGCGGCATTCTATTCCACGCTGAGCCGATACCCAATACCGCGCACGGTCTGCAGCCAGACCGGATTGGACGGATCGCGTTCGATCTTGCGGCGCAGCCGGTTGATCTGGACGTCGATCGTGCGCTCGCCGACCTCGGACTCGTCGCCGACAAGCTCATGCCGCGGTATCGTCTCGCCGGCACGCGCTGCGAAGATCGCCAGGATCTCCTGCTCGCGGTCGGTCAGCTTGAGCGCCTCGCCGCCGCGCTTGAGCTCACGCCTGGCGATCTGGAACGTATAGGGGCCAAAGACCAGTTGTTCGACCTTGGGCGTTGTCGCGGGGCCGCCGCGGCGCAGGATATTGTTTATACGCAGGATCAGCTCGCGCGGGTCGAACGGTTTTGGCAGATAGTCGTCGGCGCCGGCCTCGAGCCCGGTGATCCGGCTGTCGGTTTCCGACAGTGCGGTGAGCATCAGGATCGGTACGTTTTTCTCCGCCCGCAGCGCCTTGGTGAGGTCGACGCCGCTTTCACCCGGCATCATGACGTCGAGCACGATCAGATCGAAGTCGAGACCGGCGAGCTTGCGCCGCGCCTCTCCGGAATTTCCGGCGACGGTAACGCGAAAGCCGTTTTCGGTCAGATACTGTTTCAGAAGATTGCGGATACGGGTGTCGTCATCGACCACAAGCAGATGCGGCGCATCGTCTTCCGGTGCTGTCGGATGATCAACCCTCTCAATGGTCTCCATGGCTTTTCCCTGACATCTTTGCGGGCACAATGTCGATCTGCGCCCTTAGTTCCGGATTGACCATCGCTTCCAGGAACCGTTCGATAACGGCGCGTTCGGTGGCTCCGGAATCTTCCAATGCAGCATGGATGCGGCGCGACTGTGGCCGCGCCAGCGCCAGCGCCAGGGCACGGCCTTTGGCCGTCGGGTAGAGTTCGCGCTGGCGGCGGTCGCGAGGGCCCTGCAATTGCACGATATGGTCGGTGTCGATCAGTTGTTTGAGCACGCGCGCCAGGCTCTGCTTGGTGATCTTGAGCACGTCGAGGAGTTCGGCGACCGTCAGACCGGGCCTGCGATTGACGAAATGCAGCACCCGGTGATGGGCACGGCCAAAACCGTAATCGGCCAGGATCTGGTCCGGATCGGAGGTAAAGTCGCGATAGGCGAAGAAGAACAGCTCGATGATGGCGAAATCGATGCCGTCCTCGTCGGTGATCGCCGTCCTGATCGGCTCTGCGGCTGCGTGGCTCGTCATCTTTTCTCCGTGTGAAGCAGGAAATTATGTCAGCACTATTGACGTATTTTCCGCGTGATGGTAATTTTTGGCAAGCTTTTCGGCGGATTGCGAACGAAAAGGCAAGCGAAGCCGTTTTTTCCGGAACTTCCTGAGTTTGCCAGACCTTAAATATCCGCCTACGCTTTAGGACAATGGCGGCCTGCAGCGGCCGAAACGAAACACGCAACGACACAATGATGTGCGGGCTGCCGCCCGCGGGAGGTTACCATGGCATCCGTTCCCTTCGACCAACTGGACGGCTTTATCTGGATGAACGGCGAATTCGTCAAATGGGCCGACGCCAAGATCCACGTCTTGACCCACGGGCTGCACTACGCCAGCGCGGTATTCGAGGGCGAGCGCGCCTATGGCGGCGAAATTTTCAAGCTGACCGACCACACCGAACGCCTGCATGAATCGGCGCGCCTGCTTGGCTTCAAGATACCCTACTCGGTCGCCGAGATCGACGACGCCTGCCGTACGCTGTTGAAGAAGCAAGGTTTCCAGGACGCCTATGTCCGGCCGATCGCATGGCGCGGCAGTGAACAGATGGGCGTCTCCGCACAGAACAGCCGGATCAACTGCGCCATCGCCATCTGGCAGTGGCCGAGCTATTTCGACCCGGCGCAGAAGCTCAAGGGCATCCGCCTCGACATGGCCGAATGGCGCCGCCCCGACCCGCGCACCGCACCGTCGAAATCGAAGGCGGCCGGCCTCTACATGATCTGCACCATGTCCAAGCATGCCGCCGAGGCCAAGGGCTATGCCGACGCCATGATGCTCGACTGGCGTGGCCAGGTGGCGGAAGCGACAGGCGCCAACATCTTCTTCGTCAAGGACGGCAAGATCCATACGCCCAAGCCCGATTGCTTCCTCGACGGCATCACCCGCCGCACCGTCATCGGCCTTGCCAAGGACCGTGGTTTGGAGGTGATCGAGCGCGCCATCATGCCGGAAGAGCTTGAAGGCTTCCAGCAGTGCTTCCTCACCGGGACGGCAGCCGAGGTGACGCCGGTTTCGGAGATCGGTCCCTACCGATTCGAGGTCGGCGATATCGCCAAGACATTGATGAACGACTATTCTGCGGCGGTTCAACCCAACCACGCGATTGCTGCAGAATAACGAAAGTCACAGGTTTTTTATCAAGTAGGGGCGGTTTTCGGGCCGCCCCTTTTATTTAAGCGTCTGCGCATTTGACTTTCATTCAATTCGGCGTCTCATGATGGCGTCGGCCTGGGAGGCTGGCGGCTATGGAGGGACTGGAAATATGGATATGAACACGCTTCTTCCGATCATTATTCAGGTGATTACGGGTATCATCGGTGGTCAGGCGGTCGGTGCGGCTATCAAGACTGCGGCGATGGGGCAGCTTACCAAAATCCTGGGCGGCGCTGTCGGCGGCGTCGGCGGTGCGGCCATCCTCAACAGTCTGCTGGGTGGC
Source organism: Mesorhizobium sp. M0166 (assembly GCF_040322255.1). NCBI lineage: Bacteria > Pseudomonadati > Pseudomonadota > Alphaproteobacteria > Hyphomicrobiales > Phyllobacteriaceae > Mesorhizobium > Mesorhizobium sp. M0166. Next base: position 220,116 of record NZ_JAMYTD010000006.1, read on the forward strand.
GCGGTCGATCCGGCAGCAGCCGCTACAGCGGCAGGGGCCGGCAGCGCGTTGAACATTTCAAATATAGTTGGCGGTGCCGGCGGCGGCGCCATCCTGACCGGCATCATCGGTGCGGTCATGAACGCGATGAAGAAATAAGCTCCGACGTTTCAGGCTTTTCCAATGGGCGGCTTCGGCCGCCCATTCCGTTTGCCGTTTGTGGAGCGGTGGACGCCGTTCGCGTGTGTCTCTACATCAGGACCTGGTTCAAGGTTAGGGCTTTCCTGACGCGTTCGAGGGGACGCGCAGCGCTCCGACAGCGTGAAAGGACGAATATGGGTCAGCTCAACGCCGGCATCGTGCCGGTCACGCCGTTCCAGCAGAATTGCACCATCCTCTTCGACATGGACGACAGACAAGGCGTTGTCGTCGATCCGGGCGGTGACATCGACAAGGTGCTGGCGGCGCTCGAGGACAATGCGATCACTGCCGGCGCGATCTGGATTACGCATGGCCATATCGACCATGCCGGCGGCGCCATGGAACTGAAGGAGGCGCTCGGTATCGAGATCATCGGCCCGCATGCCGCCGACCGGCCGCTGCTCGCCAATCTCGAGACCCAGGCGAAGCGCTACGGCATCACCGATCCGGTGCGCAACTGTGTGCCTGACCGGTTCCTCGCCGAAGGCGAGACCGTTTCGTTCGGCTCACATGTGTTCGAGGTGCTCCATTGTCCGGGCCACGCACCCGGCCACGTCGTCTACTACAACCGGGCGGCGAAGTTCGCCCATGTCGGCGACGTGCTGTTTCGCGGTTCGGTCGGCCGCACCGACCTGCCGGGCGGCGACCACGCCGCACTGATCGCCTCGATCAAGGAGAAGCTTTTGCCGTTGGGCGACGACATCGGCTTCATCTGCGGCCATGGTCCCGGCGGCCGCTTCGGCGAGGAGCGGCGGAGCAATCCGTTCCTGATCTGAAACCGCTTACCGAAACAAAAAAGCGCGGCCTGTGCGACCGCGCTTCTTTCCGACAGGAAACTGCCTCCGTTAATTGGCGGTGCAGAAATGCTGTTCGCCGTCATAGCCGGTGAACGTGCCGGTACGCGAGTTGAAGCTCCGGTAGCGGTCCGAGCAGTATTCGTACCAGCCGCGGGTCCACGGCTCCGCATAGCTTTCGGCATAGGCTACTCGCGGCTGCACGTAATAACGGCGCACCGGGGCAGGCCGGTAGTATTCATCATCATAGGCCGGATCGTAATAGCGGGGCTGCGGGCTGGCGAGCGCACCGCCGATCAGGGCACCGGCCGCAAGGCCGAGCACGCCGGCCGCAACGGCATCGCCGTGGCCGTGGTGGCGGCGGTGATGGCGCCATTCGTCGGCACTGGCCGCGGGCAAGGTCGCAAGCGTGGTCGCAACGACCGCGGCGGACAGGATGGCAGTCTTGAAAATTCGGTTCATGTCGGTCTCCTTCGTGCCGGCCCGGGTCGTTTTCGGGGGATGCGGTCCGGCTTTAACGAAGATTAATATGCGACCGTGGCTGAACGGGGGCTGAACGAAATTTGACCAGGCGGTTCATCTAACTGGGCGATTCAAGCGTGCGGCAAACACCGCAGGCCAGACCGGCCCACGTCCATTCTGTCCAGGGCTGGTTCAGCCGATCGACAGGTTGACGGCTTTCGGACCCTTGCCGCGCTTGTCCGGCTCGGTGTCGAATGTCACTTTCTGCCCATCCTCGAGACCGGGAAGACCCGACGCCTGCACGGCCGAAATATGGACGAAGACATCCTTTGCCCCGTCGTCCGGCGTGATGAAGCCGAAGCCCTTGGCGTGATTGAAGAATTTGACGGTGCCGGTCTGCGGCATGGGAAGCTCCTTTGATCCCACAAGTCCAGTCTCGGGCCGGCAAATGCCCGGACGGAAATTTGTCCTTTATTTTAGTGCCATCGGCAAGAGAAAGTTTTGCGGGCGCCTGCAAGCATCCCGGAACGCAAAAGGCGCGACGAAAACCGCCGCGCCTTTACAGAATCCAAGTTCACTCCAAAAGCCTTGCAGCATCCTCACACCCGAAAGGACGCGCGGCACGCTGTGGTTTCAGGCAGCGCGGAGATTGACCGCTTTCGGACCTTTGCCCATACGGTCGGGCTCGACATCGAAGGTGACCTTCTGACCGTCGACGAGCGTGCGCAGCCCGGAAGCCTCGATCGCCGAGATGTGGACGAACACATCCTTGGCGCCGCCATCGGGCGTGATGAAGCCGAAGCCTTTGGTAGCGTTGAAGAATTTAACGGTGCCGGTCTGGGCCATTGGGGAAACTCCTTCACCCGTGTCAGTCTTGGTGGTTCCGCCCGCCGCCTGGCGCCGTGGGCAAGTCCCGGTGGTTGCTTCGGCAGTCATGCATTGGCGCATGGTAAAACCCCCCGCCGAAAACGGGGCTGTCAGAGATTCACAGTATCGGGGAAAGGTCGTCCAAAACGTTCCGCTCTCCGGGTCGCAAATGCCCGAACACAAAATTTATCGCACGGAAACGTGATGCTTGCAAGATACAGCCGCGGGTGGCCCCAACAGGCGCATCCCGACGCATCGCACCGATAGTCCCGGTTCTCCGCGCGGTCATCGGCCAGGCGCCACCCAGGCATGGTCCAGCAAGCGGGGCAGGTGCTGTTTTGGCTTTGCGCCGGCGTAAGCCATTGGTTCGCCAGTTGCAAACAGGGGTTGCATTTGGCAGCGGAATGACGAGGATCGGCCGGACGCAGGCACCGTTTGTGCAGGCAGGAGTTTCGAGGGAGGAACATTCATGCGGTTTCTTGCGGCAATCTTTCCGCGGCAGGTTTTCTCCATCCTGTTCCTGTCGGCAATTCTCGCAGCCTGCACCGTCGTGGTGGATGATGAGGGACCGGGGCCGCGCCCGCCACAGCCGGGGCCGCAATTCTGCACCAAGCAATATGACCCGGTCTGTGCCCGGCGCGGCGGCGACCGCCAGACCTTCGCCAATGCCTGCCTTGCCGAACGGGCCGGATACCGCATCATCCGTGAAGGCGAGTGCCGTGGCGGTGGTGACGGCGGGGAGCAGACATTCTGTACCCGCGAATACCGCCCGGTCTGTGCCCGTCGCCATGGCGAACTGCGCACATTCCCCAACGAATGCGAGGCCCGCGCGGCGGATTATCGCGTCGTCGATGACGGGCCGTGCTAGCGCACCGGCCTCACTGTTCGTCCGGATAGGCACCATCGGCGGGGCCGACGTAGAGCTCGGCGCCGTCCTCGTTGGAGATGCGCAGGCGATCGGGGATCTGCGGCATCATCAGCGTGTGAAGCAGCGTGGCAGCGCCTTGCAGGGCGGCGCGCCGGTTCGGTGCCTCCAGCGACACTCGATCGAGTGTCGCTTCGTCAGCATCGCGCGAGCGGTAGAACTCGATGACGAAGTTCAAGCACACCTCCAGGCAGATTGTCGTGCGATCGAACCCTAGCCTTTGGACTTGGGTTTCACAGCGGTCTCCGCCTGCTTGACCGCCGAGCCGAAGGGCGAGGCCGGTTTTGCCGCCACCTTCTCCTTCTTGGGCTTGCGTGTCTCGCGATTGCTGCGCTGCTGACCCTTGGCCATTTTCTGATCCCTTATACGTGTTGCGGATTGCTTTCGGCTCAACTGGCCGGGTTGTCGACCGGTTCGAGATTGTCTTCCGTGGTGACCCGCTCATAGGTCTCCTGATCGCTGCGGATACGGTATTGCGGCGAGCCGTCCTTGACCGGCAGCCGGCTCTTGATCTGGAACAGCTCCGCGGTCTTTTGGGCAAGGCCGGTGCGGCTCTTCATGCGGACGGTCTGGCCGACGGTGAAGATATGCGCCGGCGTGTCCGTGCGCCGCGCACTCTGCTGGAAGCGGATCATGTGGCGTTCTCCTGGTCGTGCTGAAGCGCTGCCTCGAGCTCGGCATGGTCAATGGCGACAAGCTGGCTGGTCGCGCTTTTCACCGTCCTTGCCGGCAGATGGATGAAAGTGGCGACGCGGCGCCATGCCGGCCACGACATGCCGTCGATCAGTTCCTCGTCGTGGTCGATGTCATAATCGCCGGCCGGCTGCACGCTATCCAGCCCGCCAAGCACGAAAGGTGCCGCGAAATGCGCGATGGAATGGGTGGTGCGGGCAGACATTCTTGTGCCTCGAAGTTCTCGCTTGTGCCTTGAAGTTCTTGTGCCTTGAAGTTTCGTTCCGGCCTGGCCCCGGAAGCGGAGCCTGCATTGCGGTACCAGGTGTCGGCGATTTGGAAAAGTTTGGCGGGCCGAGAACCCCTGACGCCGCGAGGGCCAAGCATGACCCAAAAACGGTTTCGTACCATTAGTCCGAAAATGCGACTTATTCAAGAAGATTCCGGCCTTTTACCCCTACCAACGTAAAATTACTTTTCTATAGTTATTTGCAGAACGATGATACGATCCCGGTGCACCTCAAAAATTGTTTGAAGAACTTCCGGACAAATTCCTCCGGCATTTGTATTTATTTAGGTATGAAAGGAAGAGAGTCATGAACTCCGAAAGAACACCGGATGTCCCGACAGTTGCAGTTAGTCCCGTCACCAAGCCGATAAAGGTCTTGTCGCCGCGCCTCACGATAAGAAGCGACGAGGCGGCAAGGCGAAGGATTGCCGATACCGACGGCACGGCGCGGCGGGCGCGCCAGCTTGCCGAAAGCAATCGCCTGATTTGACGCGCAGGCCATGACGCTCAATTTTCCCAATCCCAGCCGCTCCTATGACGCGGCGGCCAAGCGCATTCGTTTCGTCGGCCATGACGGCATGCTCGAAGTCCCGTTCTTTGTCGAGGTTGCGGCACTTTCGGCGGCAAACCCGGCTGCAAGCGGAGCCGAGGCCGAATTCCTCAGCGCCTTCGACGCCAAGCGTTCGTCGATCCACGAGATTGCGCGCCAAGCCTACTCGCACGGCCGCAGGAACTTGTATGTGCTGACGCCGGCCGACTTTCGGTAAGTTCCCCGGGGTTCGGAGGTTTGCTTCGTAGCGACCGCCGTCTGCTCTTGCACGTGCCGCAGCGATGGCCTAGATCGCGGCAGGCAGACAACACGGCAGGTTTCCCATCAACAGAGATCCGAGACAACCGGCAGGCGCACGTTACGGCTCAGGCGGACAGCCGCCGCTGGGGCTCGACCAGCACGTGCAGCAGGCGCTGCAGCTGCACCAGGCGGGGCGCCGGCAGGAAGCCGAGGCGCTTTACCGGCAGGTGCTGTCGCAAAAGGCCAACCACCCGGCTGCTGCGCATTTCCTCGGGCTTCTGCTGCACCAGACCGGGCGCAGCGCCGAGGGGCTGGCGCTGATCGAACAATCGGTGCGTCTGCAGCCGAACAATCCGGATTTCCTCAACAATCTGGGCACCGTGTTGCGCGACCTCGGCCGGGTCGCGGCCGCCGCCGATCTCTTCCGCAAGGTGGTGGCGATCCGGCCGGACCAGTTGGCGGCGCGTGACAATCTCGGCTCGTCACTGAAGCAGCTCGGCCAATTCGAAGGCGCCGAGGATATTTATCGCGGCACGATCGGCCGCAACCCGTTCCATGTCCGCGCCCGCGTCGGGCTTGCCGAAACGCTGCAGGAAGCGGGCCGGCTGGATGAGGCACTGACTGTTTTTCGCGAGGCGCTGACGATCCGGCCGAAGGATGCCGATCTTTTGCACGGCCTGGGTGTCGGGCTGATGGAAAAGGGCAATCTCGACGAGGCTGCGGATCTTTTCAGGCAGGCGCTGGCGGTGGACCCCGGCATGGCCAGGGCCTGGCTGATGCTTACCCAGGTCAAGCGCCAGAAGGAGCGCGACGCCGAGCTTGCCCGCATGGAGGCGGAGCACACCAAGGCGCCGCAAGGCAGTCTGGCGCGCATGCAGCTTTCCTTTGGCCTCGGCAAGGCCAATGACGACCTCAGGGAGTATGGCCGCGCCTTCGACTATTTCGCCGAAGGCAACGCGATCCGCCGCCAGGGCATCGACTACGACGCCGGCAAGACGCGCGGCGAGTTCGAGGCGATGAAGGCGGTGTTCGACAAGGCCTTTTTTGAAAGGCACAGGCCGAGCGGGATCGCCGACGACACGCCGATCTTCGTTGTCGGCATGCCGCGTTCCGGCACCACGCTGGTCGAGCAGATCATCGCCAGCCATCCGCAGGTCTATGGCGCCGGCGAGCTCAGCATATTGAAGACGGCGGTCGGCAAGCAGTTTCCACTCGGCATGAAGGGCGGCTTTCCCTGGGGCATCGCCGACATGCCCGACAAAGCCTATGCCGAGGCCGGCCAGGCCTATCTCGACATGCTGCATGCCCGCTATCCGGGTTTTCGGCACGTCACCGACAAGATGCCCGGCAATTTCCTGTTGATCGGTTTCATCCACATGATGCTGCCGCAGGCCAAGATAATCCATTGCGCGCGCGATGCGGCGGCGACCTGCCTGTCGATCTACAAGGTGCACTTCCGCGGCGACAGCCATCGCTACGGCTACGATCTCGACGAGCTCGCCGATTTCCACAATCTCTACACCGATATCATGGCGCACTGGCACGCCGTGCTGCCTGATGCCGTGCACGACGTTCGCTACGAGGATTTCGTCGCCGACCAGGAAGCCCAGTCGCGGGCGCTGATCGCCCATCTCGGCCTGCGGTGGGACGACGCCGTGCTGTCGTTCCACCAGACCGACCGGCCGGTGCGAACGGCGTCGGCTGCGCAAGTGCGCCAGCCGATGTATCAGGGCTCGGTCGACCTGTGGAAGCGCTATGGCGACCGGCTGAAGCCGCTGCTCGATAAACTTGATCGAGGGGCGCCTACAGCTCGATGAAGGGCTGAAAACCGCCAAAGATCATGCGCTTGCCGTCGAACGGCATGGTCTCCCAGTCCTGCTTGAGACGAGGATCGGCCATCACCTTGGCCATCACCGCATCACGATGCTGCCTGGATTCATAGACGACCCAGGAGAAGACGACGACCTCGTCTTCCTTGGCCTGCACGGCGCGCGGGAACGAGGTGACCTCGCCATAGGGTACGTCGTCGCCAATGCATTCGACATAGGCCAACGCGCCATGCTCCTTCCAGACCGCGCCGCCCATTTGCGCCATCTTCTTGTAGGCATCGAGCTTTGCTTTCGGCACCGCCAGCACGAAACCGTCGACATAGGACATCTGTCTTCCTCCATGCGATTGTTTTCCTCTCCCTCTACAGCGGGGAGAGGTGATTTCAGACACAGCCTGCGTGGGATGCTAAGCTGCTTTCACCGGTGCGTTCATGGCCCATTCGACGCCGAACGGATCACGCATATTGCCCCAGCGGTCGCCCCAGAACATCACCTGCAACGGCACGACTTCCTCGCAGCCTGCCTCGATGGCCCGCTTCCACCAGGCGTCGATGTCGTCGCTGCCGAGATGGAGCTGCATGGTGTAGCCCTGCGGCTTCACAGCGGCCATTCCATGCTCGGGATAGAAGTCGGAAAGCATCAGGGTCGAACCGTTGATGTGGAGATGGATATGCATGGTACGGCCCTGTTCGTCCGACGGATAGGCAAAGACCTGCTCGGCACCGAAGGCCTTTTGGTAAAATTCTGCGGCTTTGAAAGCGCCGTCCAGCTGAAGGTAGGGCGTCAATCCGCCAAGCACTTTGGCGGCGGGCTGGGTCTGCGGCTGGTCATTCATGTCATGCTCCTCTTTGCGTCTGGTTTGCCTTTGCGAACCACAGGACGAACGGAACGGCGACGATCCTACACGGCCGATGGTTTTTTGGATTCGAAATGGCGTCTGCCGCGACGGCCAACTGCCACCTTTCAACCTTCGATGCGAATCCGCGGGCTGTTTTGCGCGTCGACGACGATTTCCGGCCAGCCAATATCTTTGCGCAGCTCGATCGGCAATGAAAGGATGGCGCGTTCGCTGCGATAACGGGCGCGAGCCGCCGAGTAACGCGTTACGGCGTGGCCTATGGATGACAGAATAGACATGATGCTTTCTCCTCGATTGGCGCCGGCATCACCGTGTCGGCGTCCCAAGGACGTGGCATGCGATCATCATCCGACAGAGCGCCGGAATTTTTTCCGCAATTTTTCAGCTGCCCGCTTCGGCAACCTCCTGGAAGAACCCCTCCGGGTCGTCGACTTCGGTCAGCCGCCGTTCTTGATCAGCCAGAAGCGGTTGCCAACCGCGCGGATGAAGGAGCGGTCGTGCGAGGCGAGCAGGCAGCTCGCCTGACGTTCCAGCAATTCCGCTTCCAGCGCTTCCTGGCCATCAATATCGAGGTGGTTGGTCGGCTCGTCGAGCAAATAGAAATTGGGATTGGCGAGCCTGAGCGCCAGCATCATCAGCCGCGCCTTCTGTCCGCCCGACAGCACGCCGATCCCGCGCTCCTGCATGTCGATGCTAACGCCGGCGCCCGCCAGCAGCGAGCGGGCGCGCTGCTCGCCGACATCGAATCTGCGCGAGAGCATCGCCAGCGGCGTGTCGTCGCCGCCGATGCCCGACAACGCCTGGTCGCTATAGCCAAGCACGGTCGACGGCGTCACCTTCACGCCTTGCGCTGCCGTTTCCGGCGCGACGATGGCATTCCGGATCAGGCCGATCAGCCGTGATTTGCCGACGCCGTTACGGCCGAGCAGGACGATGCGGTCGCCCTGGCAGATATGGCGCTTGCCGGTGCTGAACAGAACCGTGCCGTCAGGCGTTCCGACCACCAAATCGTCGAGCGTGATCAGCACCTTGGCATGGCTGCCGCGATTGGCGAGCTTGATCGCGCCCGCCGATCTTTCGCGGTGTGCCGGCGCTGCCGCTTCTTCCAGGCGCTCTGCCCGCTGGTTGAGCTGCTTGGTCTTGACCGTCAAAAGGTCGCTGCCGGAATTGATGCCGATATTGTTGAGCTTGGCCGCCTGTCGGCGCAGCTGCTGCGCCACTTTCATGTCGCGCTGGAATTTGCGTTCGGTCGAGGCGTCGACCTCGTCCAGCGCAAGCCTCGCCCGCGAATAGGACCGCGAAAACACCGGCGATTGTTCGGGACGCAGGAACAGCGTGCGGTTGGTCGTCGCGTCGAGGAACGCCCGGTCGTGGCTGGCGATCACCACCGGCACCTCGCGCGGCAGCGCGTTCAGCCAGGTCTCGAGCTGGCTGATCTTGGCGAGGTCGAGATGGTTGGTCGGTTCGTCGAGAAGCAGGACATCGGGATCGGTGACCCAGACGCGGGCGATCAGCGCCAGCCTTTGCCAGCCGCCGCTTAAGGCCCGCATCGGCCGCTCGCGCATCGGCTGCGGCACGTCGAGCGAGTCGAGAACCACATCGACGCGCCATTGCTCGCTTTCGGCCTGCTCGGCCGGCAAGGCGTCGGCCACCACCTCATGAAAGCTGCGCCCGGCCAGCGCGGCGGGGATGATTTGCTCGACATAGCCGACGCGCAGGCCGCGCGTGCGGGTGATGTCGCCTGTGGTGGCTTCGAACTCGCCCGTCAGGCACCTCAACAAAGTGGATTTGCCGCGACCATTGGCGGCGACGATGCCGAGCCGGTCGCCGGCGCCGATGGTGAGGTTGAGATGGGAGAAGAGCGGCGCACTCATGGTGACGCCGAGGGACTTGAGGCTGATCAGGGCCATGTCGATTTCTCTGGTCTGTCCGGAGTGATTCCGGCTGATGCACTTTGACGGTGCGCAGGCTGGCCATCAGGCTCGGCGTTGCAGCACCACGAAGGGCGGACCAAAAAAATCGAAGCGGGAAGAAAAACCCGGACCGTCTCTGGTCAGCCCTGCAAGCAAGCTCGCAGGGCAGAGACAGGGCCGCGCTGACGGTGGTGGTCGAAATACACGCAGCCCTCCTTTCAGAATGTTCGAGTATAGGGATTGGGTTACACCAGCGGCGGGGCGGATGGCAAGCGGTTGGCACTGGAGTGAGCGGAGCGCCGAAGCTGCCAATCTCCCCCCTTGTGGGGGAGATGTCCGGCAGGACAGAGGGGGGCGCGAAGGATCGCTACCGTCCCGGCCGACCCGTCTTGCCGGTGCGGCGCTTTTCGCGGCGGGCGTCGGCGGGATCCTCGTAGGAGCCGATACCGGCACGCTGGCGGACAATGGGTTTGGCGGAAACGTCGTGTTCCTTCGCGCCCCCCTCTGCCCTGCCGGGCATCTCCCCCACACGGGGGGAGATTGGCTGTGGTTTCGCCGGCACTTTTCCCTCAACCGGCTTCTCGGTCCGCCGCACCGTCATCTCGTCCAGTGAGTTCTTCCTGAACAGCGGCTTGGTCGGTTCACCCGGTATACCGAAATCCGAGCCGTGCGCCTCCTGCGCCGACTGTTTCTTGAACAGCGAACGGGACACCGCGCCTGACGGCGTCGGCATGTCGGTCCCAGGTCCCATATCGTCCAACGAAGGTTTCGCGAACAGCGGCTTCTTGACCGGCACGGCGCCGTCGGCGCCCATTTCGTCGAGCTCCGGCTTGCGGAAGAGGTTGGGCCGTGCAGCCTTGGCTGCCTCTTCGGCGGCACGTGCCTCGTCGAGCTTGCGGAAGCGCTCCTGTTCCTCTGATGTACGATGTTTGGCCACGCCCTTGTTGTGCTTGCCTTTTTCGCGGCCCGAGACCGGGCTTTCCATGTCGGCATATTTGGCCAGCGGATCGTCGGAGATGGACAGTTCCATCTCGCGCAGCCGCTTGATCTCGTCGCGGATGCGGGCCGCCTTCTCGAAATCGAGATTGGCGGCGGCGTCGCGCATCTGCTTGTCCAGGGCGTCGAGATGCGCCTTCAGATTGTTGCCCATCATCGCGCCGGCGCTGTCGGTGAACTGCGAAATGTCGGCGCGGACATGGTCCTTCTCGTAGACTGAATCCAGGATGTCCGAAATGCGCGACTTGACCGATTCCGGGGTGATGCCGTTGGCCGCGTTCCACTCCATCTGCTTTTCGCGACGGCGGTTGGTCTCGGCCATCGCCCGCTCCATCGAGCCGGTGATCTGGTCGGCATAGAGGATGACCTTGCCGTCGACATTACGCGCGGCACGGCCGATGGTCTGGATCAGCGAGGTTTCGGAGCGCAGGAAGCCCTCCTTGTCGGCGTCGAGAATGGCGACGAAACCACATTCTGGAATGTCGAGACCTTCGCGCAGAAGGTTGATGCCGACCAGCACGTCGAAGGCGCCGAGGCGCAGGTCGCGCAGGATCTCGATGCGCTCCAGCGTGTCGATGTCGGAATGCATGTAGCGGACGCGAATGCCCTGCTCGTGCAGATACTCGGTCAAGTCCTCGGCCATGCGCTTGGTCAGGACGGTGACCAGCGTGCGGTAGCCGGCTTTTGTCGTGTCGCGGATTTCGCCGACGACATCGTCGACCTGCGTCTTGGCCGGACGCACCTCGACCGGCGGGTCGATGAGGCCGGTCGGGCGGATGACCTGCTCGGCGAAGACGCCGCCGGACTGCTCCATCTCCCAGCCGCCGGGCGTCGCCGAAACCGCGACGGAAAGCGGGCGCATGGCGTCCCATTCCTCGAAGCGCAGCGGCCGGTTGTCCATGCAGGACGGCAGGCGGAAACCATACTCGGCCAGCGTCGCCTTGCGGCGAAAGTCGCCGCGATACATGCCGCCGATCTGCGGTATGGTGACATGGCTTTCGTCGACAAAGACCAGCGCATTGTCGGGAATGTATTCGAACAAGGTCGGTGGCGGATCGCCCGGCTGGCGGCCGGTGAGATAGCGCGAATAGTTCTCGATGCCGGCGCAGGAGCCGGTCGCCTCCAGCATCTCCAGGTCGAAGCGGGTACGCTGCTCAAGCCGCTGCGCCTCAAGCAGGCGGCCAGCCTTTTCAAGCTCTTGCAGGCGATACTTCAGCTCTTCCTTGATCGACTTGATGGCTTGATTCAAGGTCGGGCGCGGCGTCACATAGTGCGAATTGGCGTAGATCTTGACGCTCTTCAGCTCGCCGGTTTTCTGGCCGGTCAGCGGATCGAATTCGGTGATCGCCTCGATCTCGTCGCCGAACAGCGAGATGCGCCAGGCGCGGTCCTCGAGGTGGGCCGGGAAGATCTCGATCGTGTCGCCGCGCACCCGGAACGAGCCGCGGACGAAGTTGATGTCCTGGCGCTTGTATTGCTGGGCGACGAGGTCGGCGAGCAACGCGCGCTGGTCGAGACGGTCGCCGATCTGCATCTGGAAGGTCATCGCCGTATAGGTCTCGACCGAGCCGATACCGTAGATGCAGGACACCGAGGCGACGATGATGACGTCGTCGCGCTCGAGCAGCGAGCGCGTCGCCGAATGGCGCATGCGGTCGATCTGCTCGTTGATCGAGGATTCCTTCTCGATGTAGGTGTCGGTCCGGGGCACATAGGCCTCAGGCTGGTAATAGTCGTAGTAGCTGACGAAATACTCGACGGCGTTTTCAGGGAAGAATTTCTTGAACTCGGAATAGAGTTGCGCGGCAAGCGTCTTGTTGGGCGCCAGGATCAGAGCGGGGCGTTGCGTCTCTTCGATTACCTTGGCCATGGTGAAGGTCTTGCCCGAGCCGGTGACGCCGAGCAGCACCTGGGTGCGGTCGTTGCTGTTGACGCCCTCGACGAGATCCTTGATCGCGGTCGGCTGGTCGCCGGCCGGCTCGAAATCCGAGACCATCCTGATGGCGATGCCGCCTTCGGATTTCTCCGGCCGGGCCGGGCGGTGCGGCGTCCACAGCACGCCGTCCTTGTGCAGCGGATTGCCGGATTCGATCAGCGCCGACAGCGCTGCCACAGTGGCGGTAACGCCGCTGGAGGTCATCGTCTCGGCATCTTCGAGAGAAATGTCGAGGCCGGCAACCGGATTGAGACCGGCCGCAGTGCGCTCCCGCGCCGAAGCCGCGCCGCCCATCGAGGTGCCGCGTGCCGTACGGCCGGGGGAAGAGGAGCGTTCGGGGATCTTTTTCGCCGGCTTCGCTAATTTGCCGCCGACTTTGCCGGAAATGCGCCCTTCCTTCTCGGCTTCCTGCTCGATCTGCTCGGCCCAGTCGGTAATCGAGCCGGTCAGCGGCGCGCCGCTGAACTCGGCCTGCGGCGCCTCGGCAAAGCCACCCTTGTACAGAGGCTCCGAGGCATCGAGAAAATCGGTCAGCGGACTGCGCCGCTTGGGCGGCGAAGCGCGCTCGTCATTCGCCGGCGGCGGCGTTTTCTTGTCGGAGAGTCTGGCCATGGCCCGAATATGGGAGGTATCGGCCAAAATGGAAAGAGCGGAGTGGCGGGTGGCGCGAGGCGCAATTTGGCTGCTGACAGCAGGCTGTCAGGAGTGACGTCTAAGCACGCCCTCAGTTGAACCAAACGGCGAACGTCAGAAACCCGGCGCCGCCGAACTGGCGCTGGATCTGGTTGAACTCCTCGCTGGTGAGAACCTTGCCGCGTTCGAGATAGGGCGCGATGGCCGGGCCGGTGATCGACAGCACCAGGTCGAAGGGCTTCGGCTCGTCGAAGAAGCGCTTCATGTTGATGCCCTTGTCGGCGATGCGGAAATGCGGCAGCAAGCTGCGGCCTTCCAGGAGATCCTCGGCCATGGCCAGGGCGGCGAGCCAGGCCTGCACCTGCTGCTCGCCGACCTCGAGGCCGGTGAGCGGGCTGGCGCCTTTCTGTTGCGGCCCGGGCAGCCATTCGCGGTCATTGTCGGTTTCGGCGCGGATGGCTTTCCAGTCCTCGCGCGACAGCCGGATCATTTCCACGAGATGGCGGCGTGCCGCTTGCCGGCGTTCAGGTTCGACCACTTGCCAGTTGATGAGATGCACCAGGGAGATGAAGTCGGCGAGGCGCCATTCGGACGTCAGAATGCCGCCGCCCATGCCACCGTCCAGCGGCACGAGCGTATCCTGCAGCGGCAGTTTTGCGCGCGGGAACAGCATGTGGAAGGAGCCGTCGAACGTGTTCCTGAAATCATGCGCCAGCCAGAAGTCGGCCTGCGCCATCAGGAACTCGGCATAGCCCTGCAGCCAATAGCCGTCGGCGCGGTCGAAGCGGAAGGCGAGGGCGGCATCGGCCGGCGCGCCGCCCGTGCCTGACAGAGAGGCCATGATCGCCGCGGCGCTTTCGTCCGGCGCGATCTGGCCGTCCTCGTTGAGGTCGATGCCGAGGCGGGTTAGGTCGATGACCATGCCGATGTCCGCGTCGGCGGGTACCGAACCCAGCGTAGCTGCGGATTTCTCCAGCCGGTCGCGGAAGGCGACGAGAATGGCGCGGAATTGCTCGTAGGTCAGCGGCTCGGGATTGGCATTGTCCGGCACCGGCAGCCGCATCAGCGGCAGCATGAAGGATTGCGGGCTTTCGAAACCGTGGTGGTGCAGGCCGCCGGCCAGGATCTCCAGCGCGGTGAAGAATTCGCCGGCGCCGGCGGCGTAGGTCGCGGCCGGATCGCCGGGCGCGGCGGCTTCCAGCGCGGCAAGAGCGCTGTCGCGTTCAGCTACGGTTTTTGCCTCAAACAGGGCCGCCGCTTTGGGAGCCGCGGCGCTGGGTGAAGCCAGCGGGAGGAGAAGAATGATGGCGCACGCCACCAGCCTGGAAAAACGCTTCATCGTGATCGCCCCTTTTGTCGCTCCGCAGTGGATCATACACGCATTTGATTCGCTGCGCCTGTGGCCCTGTGGTTCACCGATGACAGTCGACGCTTCAATCAATCCGGCGGACGGTCTACACAAGGCAAACGATTGGGCGTCGCGTGTCGAACTATCCGCTTTCCTACAAACTGTCCTGGCTGCCACGCTTCCTCTGGCCTTCGCTCGATGGCGACGCGCGCGGCTTTGCACCGGCGGCCGCAGCCCTGCTCGAACCGCTGCCGGCGCGGACGGTGCGGCTGGCTTTCGTCGGCGATATCTCGGCGGTGGCCAATCGCCGCGCGCCGGACTGCGATCCGGCGATTGCGGCACTGCTTGCCTCGGCCGATCTAGTGGTCGGCAATTGCGAAAGCCCGGTGGTGGAGCGGCCGAGCGCTGTTTTGGGTACAAGGTTTGGCACGCATCACGCGATGAGCGAGCGGTTCCTTGCCGAGGCCCTGGCCGCCGTCGGCATCCCGCGTGAAAAACTGGTACTGTCGCTGGCCAACAACCATGTGCTCGACCAGGGTATTGCCGGCTTCGACGAGACCGTCGCCGCGCTGGAGCAATTAGGCATCCGCACGATCGGCACTGCGGCTCCGGTCGAGCGGTTTGCGGTTGGTTCGCTGACCATTGGCCTTGCCGCCTTTACCTTGTGGCGCAATACCGGCGCGGCTCAGTTCGCGGGCCGAGTCTCGATGCGAGGCGATCCGACGCAATGGCCGCACGATGCCGCTTCGGGTGTCGACCTCCTCTGCGCGGTGCCGCATTGGGATTGGGAATTCCGGCATTTTCCGCGTGCGAAGACGCGGGCACTGGCGCGGCTTCTGGCCGAACATGGCGTCGGCCTGGTGGCCGGACATCATGCCCACGTCGTGCAGCCGATCGAGCGGATCGGCAAGACGCTCGTTGCCTATGGGCTCGGCGATTTCTTCGGCACCGCCTTCGCGCGCCAGCCATGGCCGGGCCGCATCGGCGCCATTCTCGTCGTCGACATCAGCGACGATCCCGGCACGCGCGGGACCATCGCCGCCTACCGGCTGCATGCCTTCATGCGGCTGCGCGCCGGCGATCACGAGCGGCTGATGCCGGTCGAAGCGCTGGCGGGAAAATCCAGGCAAAGGGTTCTGGCCCGCCTCGATGCGATCTTCGGTGCCGGGCGCTGACGGCTGCGCTGACGCGGTCCATCAAACCGGCTATCATGCCCAACGCGGGCGGGCTTGTGGCGGCGGGTGGGTGATGGAAACTGCGGATTTCATGCCGAGCGAAGCGGTGATCGCCGGCCTCAGGAAGGACATCGAGGCCTACGAGGCGCAAAGGGCTTCGGCCTATCGCCGGACGCGCTGGCGGGTGCCGCTGTTCATCGGATCGGTGGTTGTCTTCGTGGTGTTTGTGGCCTGGCTCTTCAACGGGGTTGCCGACCCGAACGAGCAGTGGTTCTCGACCCCGCATGTGTTCCTCTATATCGGCGGATTCCTGGCGACGATCCTGCTCTATCTCCAGGCGATCAGGCCAGCGCGCAAATTGCAGCAGTCGTTCCGCAACACCTTGCTGCCGATCGTCTTCGGCTTCATCCAGGACGTGCGCTATCAGCATGGCGTAACGCCGAACTCCTTCGATCGGCTGCCACGCGAGACGATTGGCGCGTTCAACCGTTCATATTTCGAGGACGTCGTTTCCGGTCGGTACGAAGACTTTGCGTTCGAGCTCTATGAGGTGACGCTGCTGGAGAGGAACGGCAAGACCACATCGCAGGCCTTCAAGGGCGTCATTATCGCGTTCGACACCATTGCGCCGTTCCCGGGAAAGTTGGTGGCGGCGCGCCGTGCCAATATGGTGGTCGGTTTCTTCCGAGGCATGTTCGGCGGCAAGACGGAACAATTGTCATGCGGCGTACCCGAACTCGACGCCGCCTATGAGTTCCACACCGACAACATCGAAGCGGCGCGGCCGCTGGTGACCGGCCGGCTGGCGCAGGCGCTCGAATGGCTCGGCGAAACATGGCCGAAGGAACCGGCACGCGTCGCGCTCAACGGCAGCGACGGCTTTCTGCTGCTTCCGCAGACGAAGAACTTCTTCGAACTGCCGGACATCTCTGTGCCGCTCGACTATGCCAAGCATGTTGCGCCGATGATCGCCGACCTGGCCACGATCCTCGCGACCGCGGCACTGGTGCGCAAGATCGGGGCGAGGGACGAGGAGGCGGATTAGTCCGGCTGGGCGGTCAGCAATCGAAGCCGTATTGGCTACGCATGTAGTCGACTTCTTCCTTCGACATCGACTTGAACATCACACAAACGGTGAAACTGCCAACCTGGTGACCGTTTCTGGTGTATCCCCAGTCGGAAATATCGTCTCGGTTGAATTCGATATACTGGCCAGCCACGACGTTGTGGACACTATGTGGCTCATTCGCCAATATCCCCACGAATCCGTTTTCGGTCCGCTGGAACGGGATGACCCAGAAGTGTTCGGTGACGTTTCCGTCCTTGATCATCACCTTCAGTTTGAATGTGTCCGTTCCAGGTGGCGGTGTCTGGGATAATGCCAGGAATTCATCCAAGCTGGCACGTGCCTGTGCAGTCGCCGCCGCCATATCTGGATCGTCAGGCGCGACTGCGACGACGCTGTCGTCGCCCTGACTGGAATCCTGAGCCTCAGCGGATATCGGAGCAAGCGCTAGCATCAGGGACAGAATCGCGCGGGACAGGTGCTTCATGGAATGGCGCCCTTACAATGGTCAGCATCATCATGGATCCGTTCGTATTTTCAATCATAGCGCGAAAAATACCTTCGCTGCAACCATAAGAAAATGCTCCTGATGCCGCAACTGCCGCTCTAGTTCTGCTACGCACTCCGGCTATGGTTTTTGCCGGAAGCTCGCGCTATCTCTGAGGCGGCGAGGGGTAGCATGGTCGAAGAACGCAAGGGGTTTCGCCTGTCGCGGCGGCTGCTGCTGGGGGCGGCGGTGGTGGGCGGCGCGATGCTGTGGGGCGGCACGACCGTGGCGCGGCTGGCGCGCGGTCCGTCCGGGCAGAAGAATTCCGGGCGCATTGCCGACATTGACGGGATCGACCTGGCTCAGAAGCCGCTGGAGGGCCCGCCAGCCTACGATCCGGCGCTACCATGGCTGACCAAGGGCGGCGACATCAACGATGCCAGCGGCCTGTCGATGACGCCAGTCTACGGCGTCATCGAAGTCAGCGAGGAAGACCACATTGCGAGCGCGTTGGCCTTTGCCCGCACCAATGGCCTGAAGGTCTCGATCGCGGCGGTGCGCCATTCGATGGGCGGCCACGCTTTCGACGACAACGCACTGGTCCTCGACATGCGCAAATTCAACAAGGTCAGCGTCGATGCGGCGACGAAGACGATGACCTTGCAGCCCGGCGCGCGCTGGCACGACATCCAGAACCTTTTGCACCCGCGCTTCGCGGTGAAGGCGATGCAGTCGACCGACATCTTTTCGGTCGGCGGCTCGCTGTCGGTCAACGCGCATGGCATGGACCACCAGGCCGGCTCGGTCGCCGGCTCGATCCGTTCGATGCGGGTGATGCTGGCCGACGGTTCGGTGACAACCTGCTCACCAGCCGAAAAGACCGAGCTGTTCCGCCACGTCGTCGGCGGCTACGGCCTGTTCGGCGTGGTGCTGGAGGCGACGCTCGACATCGTCGACAACGCCGTCTACCGGACCTCGCGCGAGATCATCAAATCGGACGACTTTCCAAAGTTCTTCGCCGAGGTGCTGGAGCCAAACAGGGCGATCGGTCTGTTTTATGGGCATCTGTCGACTGCGCCGGGCAATTTCCTCGAGGATATGATCGTCTACCGCTATGACAAGGTGGCCGACCAGCCGCCGGCCGACCAGCCGGCAATCGGCGAACCGGGTTCGGTCGGGCTCAAGCGGGTGATCATCAACCTGGCGAAATGGGGCAGCCTGTTCCAGGAGCTGAAATGGTTCACCGAAAAGACACTGGAGCCGCAATTCGAGAGCTGCACGGTGGCGCGGACGACGGCAATGGCCGAGGGCGAGGCCTGCCTCGTCACGCGCAACAATCCGATGCACGATTCAGTGCCGTATCTGTTCAACGATCTGCTCGATGAGACCGACATCCTGCACGAGTATTTCATCCCGCGGGCGGCCTATAGCCCGTTCATCGCGGAAGCGCGCGAGATCCTGCGCAACCAGAGTCTGGCGGTGCTCAACGCGTCGGTACGCATCGTCCACAAGGAGGATGTGGCGCTGAACTATGCGCCGGAGCCGGCCTATTCGCTGGTGCTCTACATCAATCAGCCGACAGACGCCGACGGCAATGCCAGGATGCGGGCGCTGACAAGGGCGCTGATCGACGTGACGATCAAGCATGGCGGGCGTTTTTTCCTGCCCTACCAGCTTCATTATACGGGCAAGGAACTTCTTGCCTCCTATCCGGAACTGCCGTCCTTCCTGGCGAAGAAGCGGCAATACGATCCGGGCGAGCTGTTTTCGTCGATTTTTTATCGCGCCATCAAGGCACTGATCGGCACGGCCTGAAGCGGCGGTTACAGACCGTCAGGCAGCTTCGTCGCCAGCCAGTTCGCCGAACGCCTGGCGATGCCGATCGTTGCCGATGCGGCGCGGTCGAGATCGGTCTTGACCACGGCGTAGCCGGCCTTCGTGCGGTAGAGCACGGCGCGGCCGCCATCGACCGCCGCTTCATAGGCCACCGGCCGGACGGCTTCCGTTTCCGTCGCCGTAGCCTGCGTTCCGACCGCAGCACTGGGCCGATGGCTCAGTTCCGGTGGCAGCGGGTCTGTCGCTGCCGTGCTGGCCGTCGTCAATTCAGGCTCGGAAGCGGTCGCAGCGAGCTGCGATGACGAAGACGAGTTCTGTGTCCGGCAGATGCCCGAGACCAGCGGATAGTCGAAATTGCGCTCGTGCAGCATCTGGCTTTTCATCGCCGCTTCGCATTCGGCGATGGTCGACCATTTGGCGGGCGTCTCGCCGATATATTCGCAAAGCCTGGCGTCGCAATCGCAGCCGACGATGGTCATGGCGACAAGGGCGGTCTTTATCACGGTCTTGTCCCTCCGAGTTGCCTGGCGCATGTGCGCAGGACAAATTGCTGCGGCATCATCAATCATTGCGGAACAAGGCGGGATTTGGCCGCGATTGTGGAATGAGCGTGGCGGAGCCTCACGCAACGTCTTGTCGAGGCGGGCTGTGACCGAAAGGCCTCAGTAATCGTAGACGTGCTCGAGCCTGGCGCCCGCCGTCATCAGCGCCGGCAGCACGAGGTGCAGTTTGCGCACGGCGACGGTCAGGCCGGTGCGGCGCGTGGAGGGTTCCGCCGGAAGCGGGTAGCTGAACAGTGCGCGCGCACCTTCGGGAACATTGATCTCGTCATTGGAAAGCATAGTGACCATGATCTCGTCATTGCCGCCGATCTCGACGAAGGAGACGCCCTTGCCGATCAGGCGCGGGATCATGTCGGTGAACACCTGGTAGCGCCTGGTGACGAAGACCGTGCCGTCGGCGCCGAGATCGCGCTCCAGCAAGGTGTCGGGCTCGTTGCGCGTCACCTCGCTGACCGGACCCTTGGCCCAGACGTGAATGTCGAGCAAGGCCGGGTCGGTGGTGGCGGCGAGCGCCGACTTGATCAGATCGGCGTAGCCCTGCTTGATGGTGTCGGCGAGGCCGAAGGCGAGCTTGCGTTCGCTGGTGCGGACGGCGCTATCGTCCGCTGCCGGCTGGACGGCAAACAGGCCGGCACGCTTTTCGGCATAGGGAAACTGGTACCACGGCACCTGGTCGAGAAAACCGGCATAGTCCGCCGCCACCTTCGCCTGGTAGATGTCGACCGCGGTGCGCTTGCCGGCTGTCGCTTCGGTGACGCGGCCGACCGTATTCTCATAGGCCCACTGGATAGCGTGCTCGATCGTGTGGCTGGTGCCGATGATCACCAGCATCTGGTGGTTGTCGAGGTTGAACTTGTAGGTGGAGCTGGCGCGGATGACCATCGCATAGTCCTGCCAGAAGCGGCCGATATAGGAGAGATAGGGAAAACCGCTCGGCTGGTTCTTGTCGACGAAGCCGGCATATTCGCGGGCGGCGTAGACGATGGCCCATTCCGGATAGGTGAGAAAGGTCGATTCCTCCGGCCGCTGGTAGCCGGGGATCTCGGCACGGACCTTGTCGGCCAGCGCCTTCGGCGGGGCACCCTCAGTCACGCCCGGCAATGGTGTTGTGTCCAGCGACGGCGTCGTGAGAAAGCCGTAGGCCAGCCCGGCGATCGGGATCAACACGATAATGACGACGAGCCAGAGGATCGCCTTGATGATGCGCTTCAGCCAGAGGAACAGGAACATGGCCGGTCAGGCCGCGGCGAAATGGTCGTACACACGTTTCGACAGCCAGAACCCGACATAGACGGCGAAGCCGCCGATGACGATGTGCGGCAGGTTGGCGAAGAAGCGAGCCGGGAATTCGATGTCGTTCAGGGAGCGGAAGCCGTTGATGAAAATGCCGCCATCGAGGCAGCCGGAACCGGTGACCAGGCCGAGCACGCCGTCGAACAAGTAGACCGAGCCGAATAGCTTGAAATAGAACACCGCCTGGCGGTGCGAGATGAAGGCGGCAGCCAGCGCCCAGACGCCGGAGAAGGCGTGCAGCAAATCGTCGTACCATTGCAGCGAGAACAGGCCGAACAGATTGCTGCCGGCATCGTTGAAGGCCGGCACATAGCCGATGGCAACAACACCGAAGAACAGGAAGGCATAGGCAACAGCAAGCTTCTGGATGAGCGTCATGAAATGTCCCCCTGCCGTCAGCCCTTTTAAACGGCCCCCGACGGCAAATGGATAGTAGCTGATTTTGGCGCAGGGTGAAGCGTCGCCGGCAAAATCGTCTAGCGAGGCCACAAAGACAGTCGGCGCCGGGATTTCTCCCAGCGCCTCCCTGTCAGATCAGGACACGGTCGCGGCAGCAACTCCCGAAAGATGTCGCGCCATGCCGGCCTTGATTTTGACGGTCCTGCCAGTCGCCGCCCGAGGGCAGCGTCCGTTCCGGACCACGCCGGTCTCCGCTCGTGCGAGCTTTGCCCAGCGCGCCATCGAAGGTTTTTGCCGTCCTTCATGGCAGCATCGGTCCGCCGTCGGCGTTCGCACGCTTTCCGCGGCCCCGTAGGTCTCGGCGTCCATCCCTCCAACAGGCAAGCCTGTTCTCGTTCAGGGCCGTACGGGCCTCAGGAAATCCGCCGTTCCGCTTTGCCTTTCGGCGTGGCGATCGGTAGCCGCCTGAGATGGGTTTAATGTACGCCGGATAAGCGTTTGGCGAAACCGCCGCGAGCCTGTGGATAGCGGGATTATCGGGGACTGAGTCCGGCACTGGAGCGATTGCCGATCTTCGACGCCCACCGCCTGCCGGCGGCCGGGATTTGGCGTCTCGATGCCGAAACCGCGTTATTGGGCGTTCGTCCCTTGCCCCGCGGGCCGGCGCGGGCTTCAATGCCGGCAAATAATTGGAAGGCGTGTTCGATGGCCTTGGGGAGGGCGGGCTTGAAGGTCGCGGTGGTTCTCAATCCGATCGCCGGCGGCGGCAGGCTCAAGCGGCATTGGCCCGAGGTTGCGGCTTCGCTGAAAAGACATTTCGGCGATTTCGAGCTGCGTGAAACGCAGGCCGAGGGGGACGCCGAACGGCTGGCGCTCGACCTTGCCGCCATCGGCTTCGAGCTGGTGATCGCGGCAGGCGGCGACGGCACTGCCAGCGAGGTCGCCGACGGGCTGCTGAAGGCTTTCCGGGAGAGCGGCCGGACGGCCGAACTCGGGCTGCTGCCTTGCGGCACCGGCATCGACTTCGCCCGCGGGCTCGGCCTGTCGAACAATGTCGATCTGACGCTGAAGCGGATTGCCGAGGCCAAGCCGCGCAAGGTCGATGCCGGCTGCATCAGTTATGTCGACGACCATGGCGCACTGGCCAGCCGCCATTTCATCAACATCGCCAGTCTCGGGCTTTCCGGCGCTACCGACCGCGCGGTCAACGCCGACAAGCGCAAGGGCAAGGTTTCGGCCAGGGCGCTGTTCTACTGGCGCACGGTCTGGGAATTCCTCCGTTACCGCTTCCAGGAGGTTGCGATCACCATCGACGACGGTGCCCCGGTCGAGGCGCGCATGGCACTGGTGGCGGTGGCCAACGGCAAATTCTTCGGCGGCGGCATGATGATTGCGCCCGACGCCGAGCTTGACGACGGCGAGTTCGACATCGTCATCCTGCGCGCCGCCGGCAAGCTGAAGCTGATCTGGGACATCCGCCTGCTCTATGGCGGGCGGCACCGCAACCATCCGGCGATCACCATCCTGCGCGGCAAGAAAGTGGTTGTCGAGCCGCTCGGCGATGTGCAAAAGAACGCCGCGCTGATCGACATAGACGGCGAATCGCCGGGTCGCATACCGGCGACCTTCGAAATCCTGCCCGGCGCATTGACGCTGAGATATTGAATCAAGCCGTTGAGGGATTGATTCAAGTTCTTTCGGCGGTGATTCCTATCCTGCGTCCAACACGTTGAAATCGCGTGATATTGTCGCCCGCTCGACAGGTCACGGCATCAGCGGCGTCTGCATCATCTGCAAATGCAGGTCCTTGCCGGTCCAGGGATGCGCCTCGCAGACGGCTTCGTCGAGCTCGACGCCGAGGCCGGGCTCCTTCGACGGGATGACGTTACCGTCCTGCCATTCGATCTTCTTCTTAAGCAACTTCTCATGAAAACCGTCCCACTGTTTCAGCGATTCCAGAATGAGGAAGTTGGGCAGCGTCACTGCAAGCTGAATGTTGGCGGCGCCGACGATCGGTCCGGAATAACAGTGCGGCGCGACCTGGATGTGATAGGCCTCGGCCATGGCGGCGATCTTCTTGGTTTCGAGAATGCCGCCGGAGCGGCCAAGGTCGGGCTGAAGAATGGTCGCGGCACGGTTCTCGATGACCCGGGCAAATTCGAATTTCGTGGTCAGTCTTTCCCCTGTCGCGATGGGGATCGAAGTGCCCCTTGCGACTTGAGCCATCACTTCGGGCATGTCGGGCGGCACCGGCTCCTCGAACCACAGCGGATCGTAGGGCTCGATGGCGCGGGCGAGGCGCAGCGCACCCGATGCGGTGAACTGGCCGTGCGTGCCGAACAGGATGTCGGCTCTGGTGCCGACCGCCTCGCGGATCGCCTTGACCATGCGGGCGGAGAGGTCGATGTCGACGAGGCGCGGCTGGTGGCCGTCGAAGGCGGTGTAGGGGCCGGCCGGGTCGAGCTTGACGGCGTTGAAACCCTGCTCGACATATTCGAGCGCGCACGCTGCAGCCAGATCGGGATCGTTGTAGACGTTCTTGCCGCGGGCGTCCTCGGAGTGGACGCTGCCGCTGTGCGGGTAGAGGTAGGTATAGGAACGCAGCGTTTCGTGTACCTGGCCGCCAAGCAGCTTGTAGACTGGCTTGCCGGCCTCCTTGCCGATGATGTCCCAGCAGGCGATTTCGAGCGCCGAGAAACAGCCCATGCCCGACACGTCGGGGCGTTGGGTGAAGCCGGATGAATAGGCTCGGCGGAAGAAGTTTTCGACGTCGTGCGGATCGCGGCCGACGAGATAGCGCTCGGCCATGTCCTCAACCATCTTCGCCGTGACATGAGCCGAGAAGGTGGCGTTGTAGGCTTCGCCATAGCCGACGACGCCGCCATCGGTGGTGAGCTTGACGAAGATGAAATACTTGCCGCCGATGCCGGGCGGCGGATTGCCGACAACCCAGGTCTTGACGTCGGTGATTTTCATTTCTGATCCTCCAGAACCAGTTCGGCGCCCTTCCATCCGGTCATGATCGCGGCGGCGTTGGTGTTGCCGGTGATGTTGTCGGGAAAGATCGAGGCGTCGATGACGCGCAGGGATTCGAGGTCGTGCACCTTCAGGCGCGGATCGACGACGGCGCGCGCCGCGTCCGGCCCCATGCGGCAGGTCGAGACCGGGTGATAGACGGTGCCCGAGCGCTTCCTGAAATCCTGAATGAGATCCGCATCGGAGGTGATCGACGGACCCGGCAAAACCTCTTCCTCGATGATCTCCGCCATCGCCGGCATCGAGGCGATCTTCCGGACGAATTTCACCGCCGCCAGCATTTCGGCGACATCCGCCTCGGTCGAAAAGGCGTTGGCGACGATTCTGGGATAGTCGCGCGGATTGGCGGAACGGAGCATGATTTCGCCGCGGCTCGACGGACGGCAATTGGACAGCCCGATGGAAAAGCCCGGCCATGGATCGGGTGTCAGGATTGGCCGTTCGCCGCTCTTTGGAATGACCGTCGAAAACGCCTGGAAATAGAGCTGCATGTTGGGCCGTGCCGCCGCAGGGTCAGTGCGGAAGAAACCGCCGGCATTGTTCATCGACAGCGACAGCGGGCCTGAGCGCAAAAACACGTATTGCATGCCGACCAGCAGCTTGCCCCACCACGGGCGCAGGATCTGGTTGAGCGTCGGCAACCGGCCCTTGAAGGTGTAGTTGATGCCGACATGGTCCTGCAGGTTTGCCCCGACATTTTCGTTGACGTGAACGACAGGAATGCCGAGCGCGCCGAGAAGCGCCGACGGGCCGACACCGGAAAGCTGCAGCAGTTGCGGCGAATTGACCGAACCGCCCGACAGGATGACCTCGCGGCCGGCACGGGCGGTCTTTGTCTCGCCATTCTGGAGATACTCGACACCGACGGCGCGCTTGCCCTCGAACAGGATTTTTGTCGCCAGCGCGTTGATCTCGACGCGGACGTTTTTGCGCTTCATTGCCGGGCGCAGGAAGGCACGCGCCGCCGACATGCGGCGGCCGTTCCTGGTGGTGATCTGGTAGACGCCGACGCCTTCCTGCGAGGCGCCGTTGAAATCCGGGTTGAGCGGCAGGCCGGCCTGGTTGGCGGCGGCGAGATAGCGCTTGGTGAGCGGATGGACGGAGGTCGAGCAGTCGGTGACATGCAGCGGCCCGCCGACGCCGCGCCATTGGTCGGCGCCGGCCTGATTGTCCTCCAGCGCCTTGAACGCGGGCAGCAGGTCGTCGAAGCCCCAGCCGGGATTGCCGGCCGCTGCCCAGGCGTCGAAATCCTCGCGCGCGCCCCTGATCCAGACCATGGCGTTGATCGAACTCGAGCCGCCGAGCAGCTTGCCGCGCGGCCAGTGGTCGGCATTGCCGGCAAGCCCAGGGTCAGGCTCGGCTTTGTAGTTCCAGTTGACCGCCGGGTCGAAGAACGTCTTGCCGTAGCCGAGCGGCATCTGCACGTAGAAGCGACGGTCGCTGCCGCCGGCCTCGAGCACCAGCACCGAGAAGCGGCCGGAAGCCGACAGCCTTTCGGCCAGGACCGAGCCGGCCGAGCCGGAACCGACGATGATGAAGTCATAGGTCTGCATGGCGGCTGCGGCTGGCTCCGGAATTCGGCTCTAACCTAGGCTTCGGCGCGACGCGGCGTCGCCGGGTCTTCCGGCATCCGATGTGAAAAAAGCGACTGGTGATAGTCGGTTTGAATGGCCGCCTGTGGCCTGTTGCCGGAGTTCAGTCGCGTTCGCGCCCACCCGGGTCGAACAGGGCCGCCACCTCGTTGGCTTCTTCCAGCAGGAAAGTGAACACGCTTGGGTAGGATTTGATCGAACCGGACAGAGGATCATCACTCTCCCAGCGAAAGACCCTCCCTTCCGAATTCATGCAAAATCTCCGTTGTCCCCTAGCGCACCAATAAAGAGAACATCGTCTGGTGCATTGCTTGGCGGTCTCTCTATATTCGGTTCCAGTATGGAGAATGGTTGTTGACCTGCCTCCACCAAATTTGTGCGTGACCAGCTACGTCGCAGCCCATATACGCTTATACAATTCGCAAACAGACCCATCCCGTTGTGAAGCATGAGAAAACAACGGAAATTATCTGGAAGTCGATGCGAAAGTTCAAACTCAAGCTGCTTAATTCCGATGGCGCCAAGTGGCGCATACAGCTGATGCAAATGCGCTTGAGGCGCTCGATGTGGGGTATGGCCAATCCACTCCGTTCCATCCGGATAGGTCTTCTGCCCGAGGCGTTTCCATTTATCGACTAGGGTTCGGAGCTCTCTGTATGCACGAGCGTCTTCATTGCTTGACCATTCTTCCTGCGAACGCATTGTCCCTAATAGCTCCATTTACCCACTTTGACGGGTTCCTAGGGTCTACCTTGTCAACCTGACCTATCACATCGAAAACAACGGGCGAACATCACAGAGTTGGTAATCACGCCCGACGGTGACTTTCGCGCCTACAACTAGGGTTGCCAGCCAGTTCGTTCGGCCGGAGA
The DNA here is from genome assembly GCF_040322255.1 of Mesorhizobium sp. M0166. Taxonomy (NCBI): domain Bacteria; kingdom Pseudomonadati; phylum Pseudomonadota; class Alphaproteobacteria; order Hyphomicrobiales; family Phyllobacteriaceae; genus Mesorhizobium; species Mesorhizobium sp. M0166. Next base: position 246,928 of record NZ_JAMYTD010000006.1, read on the forward strand.
CGTGAGACTTGCCAAGCTGCGATCCGCTGCGGAAGTCCAGCTGTTGCAATGTCGGTGAGCCTCGCTACGGCTTTGATTGATCTGTTTGCGTTCAGTAATGTTCGCCGGTGACGCTCAACATTACGATTGCCGTTGAAGAGGTTAGATGTTCTCCAGCTTGATCGAAAGATTTCGTCGGCAGCCAGACCTCGGTCGTGCGCCTCAGCGTGGTAAAGCGTTGGGCGACATTGCCGCTGGAGCATTGGAAGGCGGCTTGGCATCCGATTTTCAACGAGTAGGGGATTTGTTCTGGGTTGGCAGTCCGACAAATCATATACGCTATCTGCTGAAATTTCAGGCGTTGAAAGGCATGACCTTCTCCGCGTGTTGGGGCGTCTCGATCGACTTTGTACCAATTTTCAAAGGCGGAAGCCTCCGGTGGAAAAGAACGGCGAAGTCAGCGAATTTTGACCTTTGCATTGACCCGATTGATTCATCGGGCCGGATTCCCAACTGGTGCTCATTCTATAGTAACGATAGCGCCTATCAGGTTGAACGCGCCACTTTGGCGGCGCTCAATGCTGCCCAGCAGGACTGGTCCAGAATCACCGAACTAAAGGACGTTGCTGCTAGTTTCGAACAACGATCCAAGATGAAATTTCGACGTTTTTCGTTGGAAAACTATGTGCAAACAGACCTCGCCTGGGGCTTGGCCCTTGTTGCCGTTGGAGACGCGGATCGGGGCCAGCATCACATCGACGCATTTTGTGAGCAATTTGCCGTTGCGCCGGAGACGACCATCCTCGCAAAAGCGAGAAGCGAAGCGGGCGCAATAGCGGCTGGATGACAACTTGCCACCCGTAGCCGAACTTCAAGCTGCGATCACAGGCGATGATCGGCAATCTGCTTGAATTCATAGCGCATGATCGGGCGGGCCGGCGTCCTGCGGGCAACGACCTTGAACCCGGCGCGCGCGAAGGTGGAGGCATATCCGCTGCCGGAAGCGCTCGGCGACACGTCGGCGTCGAAAGGATAGGCTTCGAGTGCCGGAGCATTTGCGCGCCTTGCGACTTCCAGAGCCTGTGCAATCAGCTGGGATGTTACGCCCCGCCGGCGGTATTGTTTTCGCACGTAGAGGCAGGACACGGACCAGACCGGCCTGTCGTCCACGCGCTTGAGCTGCCACAGCCGATCGAGCCAGGGCAGGGCATCTCGCGGTGTCACCTGGCACCAGCCGACAGCCACATCGCCGTCGAAAGCAAGCAAACCCGGAGGCGGACCATGCTGGACGGCTTGCCGGAACGCTGCCTTGTTTTCCTCGCCGGGCCGCTTTCGATAAGAACCACCGATCCGCCCGTACATACACCAACAACGACTGCACACGGCGCTGTCACCGAACAGGTCCTCGAGCGCCGGCCACAGATCGGGCGTCAGTGGGCGAATGCTGAGTTCCATGTCAGCCGTCATTCGCTATCGATGTTGCCCAGTCTAGCCTGCACTGCGCGCTAGCGCATCATAGGTTGCGGTCGATGCGGGGGATGTTCGAAACGGGCATTCACTCAGCATCCCCGCCGTGCTCCGGCTCAGCGCAGAAAACCGAGCACGGCCTCCATGAATTCGGCAGGGTACTCGACGTTCGACAAGTGGACCGCGGGCAGGACAACCAGTTTTGCGCCGGGCGCCGTCGCCGCGATCAGCTCGCTGTGGCTGGCGGCTGTCACCGTGTCGTGGCGGCCGGCGATCACCAGCGTTGGCCTGGAAATCAGCGCTACGGTTCGGCGAAGATCCACATCGCGAACCGCCGCGAACAGGCCAGCCAAGCCTTGCCGGTCGATGGCCAGCAGCATGGCGCGGAATTCTTCGATGACGGGCTCGTTGGCCGCCAGCATACGCGCAGGAAACCAGTTGCCCAGGAACATCTCGGCGGTTTCCGACATGTCCGGCGCCTGCAGCACGGCGGCAATCCGCTCGTCAAACTGCTTTGCCGGTCCGAGATAGGACGAGGTGTTGCTCAGGATCAAGCGCTCGATCCGCTCGGGCGCGTGGATGCCGAGCCACTGCCCGACGAAGCCGCCCAACGACAGACCGAGGAAGTGAACGCGTTCAATGCCCAGGGCATCGAGCAACTCGATCACGTCGCGGCCAAGCCGGTCGAGCGAATAAGCGCCGGCCGGAACGCTCGACCCTCCGTGGCCGCGAAAATCATAACGCAGAACACGGAAATGCTTCGACAACTCGTCGACCTGCATGTCCCACATCCGCAGTGTGGTGGCGATGGAATTCGACAGCATCAGCACGGGTTTCCCGGCGTTGGCGTCGATGCGGTAGGCGATGCGTGTGCCATCGCCGACGGTCACGAAATCCAGCTCATTCATGGTGAATACACCTTCCTTCTTGAAGCGTTGAATGTGGCAAAGCCTAGCTGTGGCGTGCTTTTGATGATATTACAAAGATAGGACGATCTCTGTAATAGAAGCTGACATGGCCGAATTCACCCTGCACGACCTGCAATGCTTCGATGCCGTGGTCCGCTGCGGCGGCTTCCAGCCTGCGGCGGCCATGCTGCATCGCTCGCATCCGGCGGTGTTCGCCGCCGTTGCAAAGCTGGAGCGGCAACTCGACCTCGTCCTTTTGGATCGCAGCGGCTATCGCGTGCGCCCCACCGAGGCAGGGCTGTCGTTCCATCGCAGGGCACAATCGCTGCTGCGCGAGCTGGAAGGTTTGCGGCTTCATGCTGCTCAGCTGTCAATGGGCGAAGAAAGCGAGATCCATGTGGTGATCGGCGACCTTTGCCCGCGCCCGCAGGCACTGGGCATGCTCGGACGGTTCTTCGCCCAGTGCCCGGGCACACGCCTGCATCTGCACTTCGAGGCGGTGGGCGGGCCGTGGGAGCGCCTCTTCGATGACGAAGCCGATTTGATCCTGCACTGGATCGACAAGAGCGATCCGCGGGTGGAATGGATCGATCTGTGCAAGGTGCCATTCGTCCCAGTTGTGGCGTCGGGCTTTCTGCCGGAGCGCATCAAGCACCCCATCACGCCGGATCAGATGCACGCGTTCACCCAATGTGTCATGCGCGACACGGCCCGCCATTCACCGCAACAAGACTACTTCATGATCGAGGGTGCGCCTCAATGCATGGTGGCCGATCAGGGCATGAAGAAGGAAATCATCCTGCAGGGCCTCGGATGGGGCCACATGCCCCGCTTCCTGATCGAGGAGGAACTGCGCGACGGACGCCTGCAATCCATTGCCGGCCGTCATCTGCCAGGCCGCACCGAGGAGTTGGTGGTGGCGCGCCGCCGCGACCGGCCGCACGGGCCGATCTCGAACCGTCTGTGGGACTATATCGAGCAAGAGGCGCCGAAATTGCGCCGGGCGCTCGAACCTCGGAAGCCTGTCCAGTAGGCCAAGCCAGGGCTCGGCATCGAGTGAGTTCTTCGAGGCCGCTTAGCGCACGGGCAAACCAGCGGCCTTACCCGCTTAAGTTCACTGCTGCACAATATGCAGCAGTGAACTGCATCCCATCGCTATTCCCGCTGTTTATGAGGCGCCTTATTGATGTCGCAAGGAGTTCGCCATGAACCGCGTTAACCCGCCCGAAGATTTCCATTTCCCGCGGGGTAGTCCAACGGTCGGCATCCGCCCCTGGCAGCGATCCCGTAGCCTGCGCCTAGCTTCGTCTACAATTCGAAGGACAAGACCATGAATATCGACCGTCGAACGTTCGGCCTCGGCACTCTTAGCGCCGGCGCCCTGCTACTTTCCCCGATCAGCCTCTTTGGGAGCAACGCTGCGGCTATCGCCGCCCCGTCTCCGGCTTCGCTTGCGAGCGCCCACAGGTTCATGCTCGGCAACCTCGAGATCACGGCACTGAGCGACGGCTACCTCAATCTCGGCCTAGAACTCTTCCCTTCCGCAGATCCGGCTGCCGCTGAAGCGCTGCTGGCAAAGGCATTCCTGCCAAAACTACTCCCGACCTCGGTCAATGCTTACCTTGTCACCAGGGGCGACAGACGGGTGCTGATCGATACCGGCACGGCATCGGCGATGGGGCCCATACTGGGACATCTACCTGAGGCACTCGCCACCGCCGGCGTCAGGCCGGAAGAAATCGACACGGTAATCATCACCCACCTCCATCCCGACCATGCCAACGGCCTTGTTGGTAGTGGCGGCACGGCCGCCTTCCCGGCAGCGGAGGTCGTGGTTGCCATGCCGGAATTCGCTTTCTGGCACGATGACGGGATCCTATCCAAGGCGCCCGACCGGATGAAGCCGTACTTCGAAATAGCGCGCAAATCGCTGGTGCCTTACCATGGCAAGATCCGGAAGATCGAAGGTGAGGTCGAGATCGCGCCCGGGATCACCGCATTGCCTGCGCCTGGACACACGCCGGGGCATCTCGCGCTTCGAATTGGCTCTGGTGACGCCAACCTGCTGCTCTTGACTGACGTAATCCACGCCTCCGCGCTGCAATTTGCGCATCCGGAATGGGCAATCGCCTTCGATGTGGACCAGGAGGCTGCAATCGCCACACGCAAGAAGGTGCTCGACATGGTGTCTGCGGATGGCCTGCTCGTCGCAGGCATGCACCTACCGTTCCCGGGCATCGGTCATGTTATCCGCGAAGGCAACGCCTACGCCTACGTCCCGACGCCCTGGCCCGCTTTGTGAACGGGACGGTTCCGGTCTAAAGCGCGTCGCCTCGACCGGCCTCATGCGACGCGCTTTAGGTTGTTGTTTTATGCATGTCGTTATCGCAAAACCGCCGCACACTTTTGCGCGACGTGCGTTAAGTTTATTGCCGACCATGACTTGGTTATGCAGTGAAAGCAAAATCTACGTCCCGGAAATTCGATTGGCGAGCAGCAACTGGCGTACGGCGGGAGCAGGATTGTGCTTTCTCCAGGCGAGCCAGAAGTCGATGGTGTGCGGCCACCACGACAAATATCGGAACTTGACGCCGGGAACCTGAGCCCGCGTGGCGCTCTCAGGGACGAAGCCTCGTCCCACACCCGCCTCGACCAGGCCAAGCATCGCCGACAGTTGAGACACTTCGTAACGGATTTCTGGCCGAAACCCAGCCCTGGCGCATTGTTGTGCAAACCGTCCTTGCCATGCTGCGTCTCCTTCCCGAGGCACCACGACCCATGCCACCCCATCCAGATGGGCTGGCCTTATCTGCCGCTTTAAGGCCAATTTGTCATCCGCCGGCAGTGCCAGCAGCAGGTGATCCGCTAGAAGCCGATGAATCACAACGTCGTCGTGTTCGGCGCGTGGCGTATAAATGATCCCGGCATCGATCACCCCATCTGCAAGCGCCGCAAGCTGCATCTCAGTGCTAAGTGGCATAAGCTCCACCGCGAGCGAGGGGCATTGCGCGCGGAGTTCCCGAAGATGCTTCGACAGCAGGCCTCCTTGCATCGCTCCATCGACATATCCAACCCGGATCCGCCCCTGCTCTCCTGATGACAGCGACTGGGCGCGCCGCCTGAAGCCGTCCACTCGACTGAGGATGGTCTTCGCATCGCCCAAGAGCAGTTCACCGACCGGTGTCAAGGTCAAGCGCTGCTTCTGCCGCCAGAACAAGTCGACGCCCAGTTCAGTTTCGAATTCGCGAATAGCTCTGCTCAGCGGCGGTTGCGATATGCGCAGCCGCTGCGCGGCCCTCGTCACCAGTTCGCTCTCTGCAACCGCAACGAAATATCTCAGGTGTCGCAGGTCCATCTCATACCCTTTTGGTCTGACCTTATATGAACAATGTCCTTTTCGGTATCGATATTGCCTGCTTATGGTTGCGAGCGAAAGATTGGGAAAGGAGATATTTGTGAAGGCGATCGTGTTTGAGCAGTCCGGCGCCGCCGAAGATGTTCTACGCTTTCGAGAGGTGCCCAAGCCCGCCTGCGGTCCTCGCCAAGTGCTGCTGCGCGTGTCCGCCCGGGTAATCCAACCGGCCGATCGGCTATTCATTGCCGGCAAGTACGTGACCCAGCCCGTCTATCCGCAGGTCGCGGGTTACGACGGTGCTGGCATCGTCGAGCAGGTGGGCGAAGAGGTTCGCGAGCTCGACGTCGGTCGCCGCGTAGCATTTCGCAGCCCGGGAGCATGGGCCGAGCACGCTGCCGTGCCGGTCGAGCACGTGCATCCGGTTCCGCTCGAACTCAGCGAAAGCCTTAGTGACGAGCTAGTCTGTCAGTTTCCACTCAACCCGCTCACCGCCTGGGGCCTTCTGGATCTGGCGCCGACGGCGCCTGCCCATCGGGTTCTACTCACAGCAGCGCGCTCCGCGGTTGCCGCCGTTGCCGATCAACTGGCGCGCAAGCGCGGCATGATTGTCGAACGTCTTGTGCGCGAAAAAGAATCCTATCGTCTCCTTGATGCCCAATTCCAGGTCATCGGATCCGGTGCCACTGTTGCAGCAGCGCTGAGCACCGCGGAGCCATACCATCTGGTGCTTGATCCCGTCGGCGGCCCCGATACGGTCTCACTTATCGAGCGCATCTCGCCGGGCGGAAGCCTGTTCTCCTATGGCGTTCTCGACGATCGCTCGTTCGAAGTTAAGGCCTCCATGTTGCTTTACAAGTCCTTGCGCTGGTGCGGCTTCGCGCTCAGTGGCTGGCAGCGCAGCGCCAGCCGGGAGACGCTTGCCAACGCCGCACGCGAATGTTGGGCGCTGCTCGCCGAACATCCCGGCACGCTGCCGGTAATTGCCCGGTATGGCCTGGAAAATTTCAGTTTCGCGCTCGAACATGCGGCGAGATCCGCAGGCGAGGGCAAGGTGGTGCTGATCTGATCTCGAAAGCAGCCAAGTCGAACTCTGTTGTAGATATTGGCCCGTGGCGGCTCGGCCTTCGCCATCGGGCCGCGACCTGTTCAATGGCGCGTTGACCTGTCCGTGCCGTGACGGTACGGGATCGGGACAATCGGTTCGAGAGGATTGGCCATGGTGCATTACGCGGACGGGCGGCCGATCGGCGATCTTACGCTCAGGACGCTGGCCATGCCTTCCGACGCCAATGCGGCAGGCGACATTTTTGGCGGCTGGGTGATGGCGCAGATGGATCTCGCCTGCGGCATCCGCGCCGCCGAGCGCGCCAAGGGCCGCGTGGTGACGGCGGCGGTGAAGGAAATGTCCTTCGCCAAGCCGATGAAGATCGGCGACACGCTGTGCATCTATACGCATGTCGAACGCGTCGGCCGCACCTCGATGACGCTCAAGGTCGAGGCCTGGGCGCAGCGCTATCTCTCCGACCTGATGGAGAAGGTCACCCATGCCGACTTCGTCATGGTGGCGCTGGACGGCGAAGGCAAGCCGAAGGCAGTTCCGGCGGAAGGCTGACCGGCCTGATTCCAGAAGACGGATATAAACAGCCGTCTCTCCCGCGCGGGGGATGCGGGCAGCGATCCCGCGTGGTCTTTGACTAACGGGTTCCCGCATGCGCCTGCAGCGCGACCGGCGGGATATTGGGAGGAAAGACAATGCGTCAACACATGCTGAACGCTGCCCTGGCGGGTGCCTTTGCAGCCTTGCTCTGCCTGTCGTCCGCGAGCGCTTTTGCCGAGGTCAAAAAAGGCGATCCAGGCGCTACCTGTACGTCGGAAAACCGCACCATCAACGGGCAGGCGGCCAAGTGCGAGATCTGCTCGGCGACGAAATGCGATACCAGCGGCACGACGGTGAGCAATTGCCGCAAGGAGACGACCACGACCTGTACGATTGGCGGGAGGGTGGTCAGTCCCAACCCGAAATGGAACCGGATCGAGAAGCTGCCGAAGAGCAAGATGCAGTTACAGCAGTAGGGCTCGTCCGGAGGATTCCGACAGGTTCAAACCCTTGCAGCGCAAGGGTTCAGCTGTGCATGGCGTCGAATTTTTCGCGCGCCGCCTTGACGCGCTCTGTGTTCTTGCGCGCCCATTCGCCGAGCGCATCGACCGGCACAAGCAGCTCGTAGCCAAGATCGGTCAATTCGTAGTCGACCCGCGGCGGGATGGTCGGGAATACCGTGCGGGTGACGAAGCCGTCGCGCTCGAGCCCGCGCAAGGTCGTGGTCAGCATCTTTTGCGAAATGCCGCCGACGGCGCTGCGCAGCTCGTTGAAACGCAGCGGCCCGTTGCCGAGCTTGCCGACGACGAGCACCGTCCATTTGTCGCCGACACGTTGCAGGATTTCCGAGATGGCGCGGCAGTCCTCGGTGCGGTGCGGGTGCCTTGGTAACAAAAAAGTGCCTCCTTGCACATTGAGGTGCCAGTTACTCATATAGCTCAGGTATCTAAACGATACCAGTATTCCCGTAAGGAGAGCCCCCTCTATGTCAAAACCCAAAATCGCCATCATCATTGGTTCGACCCGCGCGGCCCGCTTTGCCGACGTCCCGACCCAATGGATTGCCAAGATCGCCAAGTCGCACGCCGACATCGACGTTGAAGTCGTCGACCTGCGCGATTTCCCGCTGCCGTTCTTCGATGAGGTCGCATCCTCCGCCTGGGTGCCGTCGCAGAACGAAGTGGCGCAGCGCTGGCAAAAGAAGGTCGCCGGATTCGACGGCTTCATCTTCACCGCCGCCGAATACAATCATGGCCCGACGGCCGTGCTGAAGAACGCAATCGACTACGCCGCCAACGAGTGGAACAAGAAGCCGGCCGGCTTCGTCGGCTATGGCAGCGTCGGTGGCGCGCGCGCGGTCGAGCAGCTGAGGCTGCATGCGGTCGAGCTGCAGATGGCGCCGGTGAAGTCCGCCGTACACATCGCCTGGGCCGATTTCCTTGCTGTCAAGCAAGGCGACAAGAAGCTCGACGAGTTCGAGCACCTCAACCAGGCGGCAACCGCGCTGGTCAACGACATTGCATGGTGGGCCAGGGTGCTGAAGACGGCGCGTCAGGCCGATGCCGTCGCCGAGGAAGTCAAAGCGGCCTGAGCACAGGTTCGAACAGTCCTCCCAAGGATTAATTCTCCCAAGCATTGGGGCGGCGCATGCGCCGCCCTTTTTGTTCACACGGCATGGGCGTCCTGCGTTTGCCGTGGCCTGATGATGCAATCGGCAAGGCGGTCCATCTCGTTCAGCTCGTCGGCGTGATGCTGGCCCCACTGGCAAAGTGCCAGCAGGATCGGCTCGAGGCTGAGGCCGAGCCGCGTCGCCGAATATTCGACGCGCGAGGGGATCTCGGCAAAGATCTCGCGGCGCACGAGGCCGTGCTCTTCCATTTCGCGAAGCTGCTGGATCAGCACTTTCTGGGTGATATCGGGCATCAGCGCCTGCAGCGCCGACAGCCGCCGCGGCCCGTCGAAGAGATGGTACAGGATGACCGCCTTCCAGCGGCCCGAAATCACTTTAAGCGCGCGCTCTGCCGGCAGCATCGGCAGTCTCTTGATCAGCTTGGCCATGGTCACCTCCCGGTCAGCAGCCGACAAATCGGTGTGTAGTCGAAGCCAGGCAGATAGTGGCAAACAGCGGCCGATGCCAACAGCGATCGGTGCATGCGATGAGAGCCATTCAACTGAGCCGCTTCGGCGGGCCTGACGTTCTCGACATAGTCGCGGTGCCGAAGCCTGAGCCGCAAGCCGGCGAGGTCCTGGTCCGCGTTCATGCGGCCGGGGTGAATTTCTTCGAAGTGCTGATGCGCGCGGATCGCTATGCGGTGACGCCGCAACTGCCGATGATCCCTGGCGTCGAGGCCGCCGGGATCGTCGAGGCGCTCGGGCATGGGGTGGAGGCTTCCTTGCTCGGCATGCGCGTCGCCGCGCCGTTGTTCGCCTCGAGCCGCCCGTTTGGCGGCTATGCCGAGTATGTGACGATCGACGCAAGCCTGGCCGTGCCGCTGCCGCATGCGCTGTCGTTCGAAGACGCGACGGCATTGATGGTGCAAGGGCTGACGGCGCTGCATCTATCGCGGCAAAGCCCGCCGGCCGGCAAATCGGTGCTGGTCGCGGCTGCCGCGGGCGGCGTCGGTTCGTTGCTTGTCCAGCTTGCCAAGTGCGCCGGCGCGAGCCGCGTCATCGCGGCTGCAGGCAGCAAGGCCAAGCTCGACCTTGCTTTGTCGCTGGGGGCCGACGCTGCCGTCGACTACAGCAAGACGGATTGGCCGGAGCACGTCCGGGCAGCGGCAGGCGGCGCCGGCGTCGACATCATCTACGACATCGTCGGCGGCCCGCTGACGGCGGCCGCGCTCGGGGCCCTTGCGCCTTGTGGAGAGCTGGTATTTGCCGCACTGGGGAGATACAGGCTCGGCGCCCCGCAGATGGAGGCGATGATCGGCCGCAACCAGTCGCTGAGGGGTTTTGCCCTGCTGCCGTTGCTGTCTCCAGACGTCCTCCGTGACGGCCTTTTGGAGCTTTTTCGATCTGGCCGCGAGCGGTGAGCTCAAGGTGACCAACGGCGGCCGCTTCCCGCTCGACCAGGCCACCCACGCGCATCGCCTGCTGGAGGAGCGCGGCGCGACCGGCAAGGTAGTCTTGATACCTTAGCGTGGTGCTCCGCAAGGATCCGAGGATCCGGGCTTGTGCCGTTCCGGCCGTCAGCGAACTCGGTAGAACGGATTAGGCAGCAGGAACAGCTTCTCGGCATGCCCGCCGAACAGGTCGGATGGCTGGTCACCGACATTGGCAATTATCGTGTAGCCGGCCTTTTCGATTTCGGCCCTTATGGGTGCCTTGAAATCTGCGGCGGAGCCGTATTTGGCCCCAGGCTGGACCATGTAAAGTTGCTCATAGCCGGCATAACCGGCCGACTGCAGGTTCTGTTCGGTTGCCTGACGCTGGTCCTCCGGACGTCCGGTGATGAAGAACACTGTGACTTTCGCCGTTTGCGCCTGCCGGAAAACCTCCAGCACAGGGTCGATAGCCGGATCCTTCGCAAGCTGGTCCCAGGCGGCCCAGCCACAGGGACCGTCGATTGCGATGTCGCAGGCGCCGCCGATCGGGCGGCCGAAATTATCACGTGTGATCACTTCCCAGTTGGCCAAAGCCGTCTCGTCGATGTCGAGCACCAGTGCTGGGCGACGCACCTCCATTGCGCGCTTGACGACCCAGTCGCCGGCCTGCTTCGCCACTGCGGCAAGGTCGCGATCATAGTCGCCGGAATCATGATAATTGGCGGCCGCCAGCATCGCATCGCCGACATTGGCTGGCTGGGACGGGCTTGTGAGAAGGAGCGAGTCGGAACGCGCCGGCCAAGGAACATTTGTGCCAATCATCAGCACGATTGCCCCGGCACGCGCAATTCTATTCCAGCCAATCGCCCGCATCACGAGACTTTGCTGTCACGAGAAGTCGGCTGTCAAGCGAGGTCTTCCACGGTAGTGTCTCAGTCGTCTAATCGCGGACCAAAATGCAAGCCCAAATTTGTATTGAGGCGTCGTTTGCCGGGAGCACGGTCGTCTTCGCGGTCG